>NZ_QAIU01000463.1:0-4732 GCF_003061205.1 Pseudomonas sp. HMWF006 | reverse complement strand
CCGCCGCACCTACATCGGCGCGCAGCCGGGCAAACTCGTCCAGGCGCTGAAAGACGTCGAAGTGATGAACCCGGTGATCATGCTCGACGAGATCGACAAGATGGGCCAGAGCTACCAGGGCGATCCGGCCTCGGCGCTGCTGGAAACCCTCGACCCGGAGCAGAACGTCGAATTCCTCGACCACTATCTAGACCTGCGCATGGACCTGTCGAAAGTCCTGTTCGTGTGCACCGCCAACACCCTCGATTCGATTCCCGGCCCGTTGCTGGACCGGATGGAAGTGATTCGCCTGTCGGGCTACATCACCGAAGAAAAAGTCGCCATCGCCAAGCGTCACCTGTGGCCGAAACTGCTGGAAAAGGCCGGCGTGTCCAAGGGCAGCCTGAGCATCAGCGACAGCGCGCTCAAGGCCTTGATCGACGGTTATGCCCGTGAAGCCGGCGTACGCCAGCTGGAAAAGCAGATGGGCAAACTGGTGCGCAAAGCGGTGATGAAGCTGATCGACGACCCGAAAGCGGTGATCAAACTCGGGCCGAAAGACCTTGAAGCGTCGCTGGGTCATCCGGTATTTCGCAATGAACAAGTGTTGTCCGGCACCGGCGTCATTACCGGTCTGGCCTGGACCAGCATGGGCGGCGCGACCCTGCCGATCGAAGCCACGCGGATTCACACGCTCAATCGCGGGTTCAAACTCACCGGGCAACTGGGCGATGTGATGAAGGAGTCGGCGGAGATCGCCTACAGCTACGTCAGCTCGCACCTGAAGTCGTTCGGCGGCGATCCGAAGTTCTTCGACGAAGCCTTCGTCCACCTGCACGTACCGGAAGGCGCCACACCAAAAGACGGCCCGAGCGCCGGCGTGACCATGGCCAGTGCTTTGCTCTCGCTCGCGCGCAATCAGGCGCCGAAAAAAGGCGTGGCGATGACCGGCGAACTGACGCTGACCGGGCATGTACTGCCGATTGGCGGGGTGCGCGAGAAGGTGATTGCAGCGCGGCGGCAGAAGATTTTCGAATTGATCCTGCCGGAGCCAAACCGGGGCAACTTCGACGAACTGCCGGAGTATCTGAAGGAAGGCATTACGGTGCATTTCGCCAAGAAGTTTGCGGATGTGGCGAAGATCCTGTTCTGACAGAAAGCCCCTCACCCCAGCCCTCTCCCGGAGGGAGAGGGAGCTAATTGCGGAATATTGCAGAAGTACGCCGACCTGAAGCTATGTCGCTGAATCCATAATCGACTCGATCTTTCAGGTCGATGTATGACACAAGACACCTCGGTCAGTCCCCTCTCCCTCTGGGGAGAGTGGGCCGACCGAGAGATATTTCAGGGTTACGCCAACCTGAAAGTACTTCGCTGAATCCATAATCGACTCGGTTTTTCAGGTCGATGTATGACACAAGACACCTCGGTCAGTCCCCTCTCCCTCTGGGAGAGTGGGCCGACCGAGAGATATTTCAGGGTTACGCCGACCTGAAAGTACTTCGCTGAATCCATAATCGACTCGATCTTTCAGGTCGATGTATGACACAAGACACCTCGGTCAGTCCCCTCTCCCTCTGGGAGAGGGTTAGGGTGAGGGCTTGGCGTTGTCACACTTTGTCTCATCTTCAGTTATGCTCGCCGTTCGTCACCAACGCCGGAGCTGCTGACCTTATGTCCCCCACTCGCCTGTTTATCCCCCTCGCCCTTTCGTTGCTGGCCGCGTGCGCCACGCCGCCGAAACACAACGTGACCGTGGAAAAACAAAGCGAGTGCCCGGTCCGGCTCACCAACGGGCAAAACCTGATTGTGATGCTGCCAAGCAACCCGACCACGGGCTATCGCTGGGCCATTCAGGATTCGGCCGGTGGCGTGCTGCGTGCATTGAGCCCCGAGGTTTACAGCAATCCAGAAGACGCCGGCGTCGTCGGTGCGGCCGGCCTGTCGACCTGGCGCTTTCAGGCCTTCGCTCCCGGCACCGGGCGCTTGCGCCTGACCTCGCAACAGCCGTGGGCTCCGGAAGTGTTGCCGGTGGAAACCTTTGACTGCGCGATCTCGGTGAACTGATCGTGGGCTGGCTGATTCTGGCGCTGATGGGCGCGGTGACGTATCTCTACGGCCTGAGTACCCATGCGGCGCTGCTCTGCCTGTTGGTCAAACCGTTGCCGGTGTTGGCGCTGCTCGGCTGGTTGCACGATGCGCCGCCCGGTGACTATCGGCGCTGGATCAGCCTCGGGCTGATTTTCTCGTTACTCGGCGATGTGTTGCTGGCGTGGCCGGGGGATTTGTTTGTGTTCGGCCTCGGTGCGTTTCTGGTCGCGCATCTGGCTTATCTGAAGGCTTATCTGAGTGACTGCAAGCGTCCGGCGGTGTTGCCGTTGGTGCTCGCCCTCGGAGTTGGCGCGGTATTGCTGGGACTTCTGATTTCCAGCGGTCTGGGGCCGTTGCTGGTGCCGGTGATCGTTTACGGCACGGCGATCAGCGCAATGCTCTGGCGTGCCCTCGCTCGTCTCGGAACCGATGTGCCCAAGCGTTCGGCGCTACTGGCGGCGGGGGGTGCGCTGGCGTTTGTGTTCTCGGACAGCGTGATTGGCATTGACCGGTTTGTGTCGCCATTTCACGCTGCGCCGTACGTCATCATCCTCAGCTACTGGCTGGGCCAGTGGGGCATTGCGGCCTCCGCCTTCTCCCAGACCAAACGCTGAATAACTGTGGCGAGGGGATTTATCCCCGATGGGCTGCGAAGCGGCCCCTAAAACCTGCCAGCAATGTGTATCAGACCTATCGCATGCACAGGTTCTACGACTGCTTCGCATCCGATCGGGGATAAATCCCCTCGCCACACGTGTGTGCTTCAGGTTTGTGTGCGGTGCTTTATCAGACAACCCGCGCATCCCCGCGCCAGTTTGGCTAAAATGCCGGCCTTTTCCATCGACACCGCCGGAAACCGCCGTGAGCAAAGAACCCGATCGCATTTTCGCCCAGCCCCTGGACAAGGTGCCTGACTTCGCCTTCAACGAAGACGTGGTGCGGGTGTTCCCGGACATGATCAAGCGCTCGGTGCCGGGTTACCCGACCATCGTCGAAAACCTCGGCGTGCTCGCCGCGCAATTCGCCCAGCCGAACAGCGTGCTCTACGACCTTGGCGCGTCGCTCGGTGCGGTGACTCAGGCGCTGCGCCGCCATGTTCGCACCGACGGTTGCCGGGTGATCGCTGTGGATAACTCGGCGGCGATGGTCGAGCGGTGCCGCGAATACCTTAACGGCCAGAATTCGATGTTCCAGGAGTTGCTGCCGGTCGAAGTGATTGAAGGCGACATCCTCGCCCTCGATTTCCAGCCTGCTTCGGTGGTGGCGCTGAATTTCACCCTGCAATTCATTGCCCCGGAACAGCGCACCGCGTTGCTCTCGCGTATCCGCAAATCTTTGCTGCCCGGCGGCGCATTGATTCTGTCGGAGAAACTGCGCTTCAACGATGCCGAAGAGCACGCGCTGCTCACCGATCTGCACGTCGCGTTCAAACGCGCCAACGGCTACAGCGAACTGGAGATTGCCCAGAAGCGCAGCGCCATCGAAAACGTCATGAAGCCCGACAGCCTCGAAGAACACCGCGAACGCCTGCTGGCCGCCGGGTTCTCGAAAGTCGTGCCGTGGTTCCAGTGTCTTAACTTTGCCTCGTTGATTGCCTTGCCATGATTGATCTGTCCCCCCTCGCCCGCCGTCTGGCCGGCACACCGCTGGCCGAATGGGCCAGCACCCTGCAAGTGCAACTCGACAAGAAAATGGAGAAAGGTCACGGCGATCTGGAGCGCTGGCAAAGTGCGCTGGACGCCCTGCCGAAAATCCAGCCAAGCGAAGTCGACCTGCTCAACGGTCTGAAACTCGACACCGACTGCGACGATGAAACCCGCGCGCAGATGCGGACCGCGCTGATGGGCCTGTCGCCGTGGCGCAAAGGCCCGTTCGACCTGTTCGGCGTGCACGTCGACACCGAATGGCGCTCGGACTGGAAGTGGTCACGCGTCTCGCCGCACCTCGACTTGAAGGGCAAACGCATCCTCGATGTCGGTTGCGGCAACGGTTATTACATGTGGCGCATGCTCGGCGCCGGCGCGGACAGCGTGATCGGTGTCGATCCGAACTGGCTGTTCTTCTGCCAGTTCCAGGCGGTACAGCGCTATCTGTCCGAGCCGAACGCCTGGCACCTGCCGTTCCCGTTCGAAGACCTGCCGCCGAACCTCGAAGGCTTCGACACCGTGTTCTCCATGGGTGTGTTCTACCACCGTCGTTCGCCGATCGAACATTTGCTGGCGCTGAAGGACTGCCTGGTCAAGGGCGGCGAACTGGTACTGGAAACGTTGGTGGTCGAAGGCGACAAGCATCAGGTGCTGGTGCCGGAAGACCGCTATGCGCAGATGCGCAACGTGTGGTTCCTGCCGTCGGTGCCGGCGCTGGAATTGTGGCTGCGCCGAGCAGGTTTCACCGATGTGAAGTGTGTGGACGTCAGCACCACCACGGTCGAAGAGCAGCGCGGCACCGAGTGGATGAAGTACCAGTCGTTGAGCGACTTCCTTGATCCCGAAGACCACAGCAAAACCATCGAGGGCCTGCCGGCGCCGATGCGTGCTGTGATTGTCGCGAAGAAGTAATCCAACCTCTCAAACACCGCGGTGAACTCACCCCTCACCCCAGCCCTCTCCCCTGGGAGAGGGGGCCGATCTTTGGGCTTTTCAAGATCTGAGTTCAACTCGAT
>NZ_QAIU01000040.1:0-2137 GCF_003061205.1 Pseudomonas sp. HMWF006 | reverse complement strand
GGGCTTGCCCGCGATGGCGTCAGCGGCCACAACGCCTTGCTCAGTCCTTGTCACAGATCCCTGCTATTGAGGCAATTGCAGATTATCCAGTGCCCGGTTCACCGCCAGCTCGCTCAGCATGATCAGTTGCGCAATGGTGAAGCTCCTTGGTAAATGGAGCTGCTGCCTATTGCTACCAAACATTAGGGTGGCGGCTGAACGCAGGTTGGTAGACCGGGCACCAAGGAAAACCCAGCGCGCCATAACAAGTCGGTCGACGAAAAAACATCGACAGAATGCAATTGCCGGCGCTGTGCGCCTCGATTAACTCGGACTATCAAACCCGATCACTGTTTCTCAGTGACAGGGAAACGATATAGCCCGCTTCAGAGCTGCACAAGCCGGCGGATTTGGCGTAGCTGTAGGCAAAGGTGCAAGTCTGCGTGGCTTTACGGACACAGATTTAAACGCTATTAAACGATTATTGTGAATTGAGCTTAAACGAAAAAACCGCGCTCTCTTTTTACAGGAGTGCGGTTTTTAAGGTTGGGACTGGTAAATAAATGCGTCCCGAATGGTACTTCCCAGTCACCGCTTTGTGTTCAGAACCGATGTCAATTCCTACTATGCCTCCATTTCGCATCAGCGACTGATGGCTGATCTGGCACTGCAGGTGCAGGATCCATGCCTTCTCGACGTGGTCGCGCAATGTCTCACGCGCACTGCCGAGCGCGGTGGCGTATTTTGGGATCACACGCGAGGCATTCCCTTGGCGTGCTCACTCAGTCCTCTGCGGGCGGTTTCTACTTATCCCGTTTGGATGTGGCCTTGATGCGGCCAGACGTGTTTTATTTACGCTATATGGATGACGTGCTGGTATTGGCACCGACACGCAATAAACTGCGTCAGGCTGTGCGTGTGGTCAATGACCTGTTTGAAGAGTTTGATCTACAAAAGCATCCCGACAAAACCTATGTCGGACGTATTGAACGGGGCTTCACTTTCCTGGGAAAGCGTTACCCCCGTCCAATAGCCACTTTTGTTAGTTTCTGTTCATCGAAAGAACGCCAGCTTTAGGAGCAAACCTCACCCGCGTCCTCGGACGTGGATGAGGTGGATTAACGTTTTTTCGTATTAACCTATTGGCTATTTATGGGGTGATGGCTCGGCGATTATGGTACTAAACATACGAGTAAGGTGGTGCTGATGTAGTTGTCGGGCGTTGGATTGTTTAATCCGTCTCTTATCCACCATACCCCTGTCTCGCTGCTGCCCCCGTCCAAGTAGTCAATATAGTGCCCTGGGCGAGCGTGTGGGGCTACTGTTGGTCGGTTGAGGAGGGGGGCGATGTCAATGCCCTTCCCGCCGTCCCAATCGGGGGATCCGACCCTGGTGTATTTAGCTAATAATGCTAGGTCATCGGGCCCGATGAGGGCGCCCCCTAGCGATTGTCTCCACGCAAGCGCCTGTGCCGAGGTGTAGCCTCCGCCCGGGTACTTTATTAGCCTAAGTACATTGCGCACGATGACCTCGTAGCTGGCGTCGCGTCCCAGGCTGTCGGTCACATAAATACGGGTCGTTCCGTTCCACTCACTCCGCACGCGCCCTGTCGTCTCCTCAACCGAAGCGATGCCACTGTCGCCTGACCTATACCTGTAAGGGGGGACGCCACTTGACGGGGTTCGGTCGGCTGTGGTGTCGACGGGGTCCTTTCCGGTACGAAGCCATCTGGGACCGGAATCCGCGATGGAAAGGTTGCGACCAGATATTACTAAAGTTGAGGTGTCTATGATGAACGCGGGGGCCACCGTAAGGGTTCGCGCGGCAGAAGTCTGCCCATTACCATACAACGCCTTGGCGGTAAAGCTATGTTCAGCCACAGCCAAGGCACTGACGAGCAGCGTCCAGACGCCGGTTGTGGGATCTGCAGTTGTCGGACCCTTGGAGGCAGCGCCGTCAAAGACTTCGACGTTCTGGCCATTGGCGGCGTTGCCGCTGAGGGTCACGGCCGTTTCGCTGGTGGTGCCGCCCGGTAGGATATCGGCCCCGCTCGGCGAGCCGTTGGCAGAGTCAATGGTCGGGGCAATATCTTCAATAACGCTCAAGTAACGCACATTCGAATAGACTGAACTGCTGTGATACAGCGATTTGGCATACA
>NZ_QAIU01000462.1:5026-8549 GCF_003061205.1 Pseudomonas sp. HMWF006 | reverse complement strand
GTGTTGATCGACTGGATCGCCGCCGCCGACGCGTCCAGCTCATCGACCAATGCGATGCAGGCTTCCTTGAACGGCATCGACACGCCGCAACCGCGAATGCCCAAGGCGCGAATGCCGCCGACTGCGCCGGGCAGGTCCTGGCTGCTGAACGCCTTGTAGTAGAAGTTCAGGCCCAACTGCTCATACAAATGATTATGAAAACGCAGACCGAAATTCCCCGGCCGGCCGGACAGGGACATGCACAGCTGGGTGTCTTTGTTCGGGTTCATCTGCATGAATTTTCTCCTTCAAACGCACTTTCGGATGGACGGGATTAGCCAGCCCATCAGGTTCTGAACGATCATAGCGGCCTGTTTTAAACGTGTGCCGTGGCCAGCGCATGGCCCAGTAAAGAAGCCGGTACAGACCTTACACAAAATTTACCCAACGGCTGTGCTGATTTTCCGAATTTCGCTGTCTTAGAGATATCCCCGCGACAACTGTGGGCCTGGTGCAGGCCCCGATGCCGGGTTGAAGAACCGAGGAATTATCATGATTCGTAAACTCCCTATCGTCGCCCTGCTGATCGGTGCCTTTGCTGTCACAGGGCAAGCAGAAGCCCATGGCGGTGGCTGGCAGGGGCCGGCAGTGTTTGGCGCAATCGTCGGCTCGGCCATCATCGGTTCGGCGCTTATCAACCAGGATCGCCCGGTTTATGTGCAACAGGCGCCGGTGTATGCGCCGCCACCGGTCTATGTGCAGCAACCACCGCCACCGGTCTACTACCAGCCAGCGCCGGTGTATGTGCAACAACCGGTGTACGTGCAACCGGCTCCGGTGTATTACGGCCCGCCGCGTGGCTATTACGGTCGCCCGCACTATTACGGTGGCCCACGCTGGTAACCGAAAACAAAGAGCCCCGCTTTATAGAGCGGGGCTTTTTTATGACCGCCGGTCGGCCAGGGTCTGAAAAAATCTCGCCAAGGTCGCTGTGGAGACAGTCTCACCCGCTAAAGTCGGCATGATGGTTGCGAGCGTTATGGTCTTTTGCACACAACGGTCATCTTTTTGTCATGACGGAACCGCAATCTGAATCCGTCCGCAAACAACAGGTTGATAAGAACAAGGACGATTACATGCCTACACAAAACCCGCACCGCATTGTCGGCCTCTGCACCTCCAGCAAGGTGTACAGCGCCCTGACCGAGCTCAAGCACCTGGAAGGTCACCGTTGTGCCAAGTTTCTCTCGCTACTGACGGAGAACCTCGTGCACAAGTCCTTGCTCAACGAGCGCGAGGTCATGCACATGCTCGATCAAGTGGTCGATTGATCAGCCCTCAACGGCATCAATGACTACTATCGAAAGCGTTGATTGTCCCTGCAACCGTTGAATCCCTAAGGTAGCCCCATCGTTTGATGGAGGTCCTTGTCATGGCTCAGGTTCAAATCATGTCCGTTATCGGCAGCGCCGTTCCCGCCGCGCTCAGAGCGTCGGGCCTGCTCGCCTGCTGGTATCTGGTGCGCGATGGCGAGCCGATCAGCGGCCCGCTCACCTCGTTGCCGGCGGCGCAGGCCTTGTCGCAGAAAATCGTTGGCGAGCCGTTTCAAGCCTAAGGCAGCTGGACTTTCGGTTTGGTCTCGATGAACAGCGCCCAACTGGACATGAACAGGGCCGCGATCAACGGGCCAATGACAAAGCCGTTGAGGCCGAACACCGCGAGGCCACCAAGGGTCGAGATCAGGATCAAGTAATCGGGCATACGCGTGTCCTTGCCCACCAGAATCGGGCGCAGCACGTTGTCGACCAAGCCGATCACAAACACCCCGAACAACGCCAGCACCACGCCTTGCCAAATCATCCCGCTGAGCAGGAAATACACCGCCACCGGCGCCCAGACAATTCCCGCCCCCACCGCCGGCAACAGCGACAGAAAACCCATCAGCACGGCCCACAGCAGTGCGCTGGGGATGTCGAGAAACCAGAAAATCGCCCCGCCCAATGCGCCCTGAGTGACCGCTACCACCAGGTTGCCCTTCACCGTTGCGCGCACTACCCGGTTGAACTTCAACTGCAAACGCCGTTTGTGACTCTCTTCCAGCGGTACGGCGGTACGCACCTTGCGCACCAGCTCGGCGCCATCGCGCAGAAAGAAAAACAGCAGGTACAGCATGATGCCGAAGCTGACCACGAACTCGAACGTGCCCTGACCGAAACTGAAGGCCTGAGTGGCCAGTACCTGACTGCCCTGCATCGACGCCTTGACGATTTTCTCGCGCAGACCGTTGAGTTCGCCCATGCCGAAGCGATCAAGCAAATGCTGAAAGTAAGGCGGCAGACTGTGTTTGAACTGCGCCAGATAGGCGCCGATGTCCAGTTGGCCGCTTTCGATGTTGTTGTACAGCGTCGCGCCTTCCTGGACCAATAACACGCTGAGGATGATGACCGGCAGAATCGCAATGATCAGGCAAATGCCCAGGGTGCACAAAGCAGTCAGGTTGCGTTGCCAGCCGAATTTCTGCTGTAACCGGCGTTGCATCGGCGCAAACAGGATGCCGAGGATCACCGCCCAGAACACCGCGCCATAAAACGGCAGCAGGATCCAGATAAACGCCACCGTGACCAGCAACAGCAGCACGGTGAGGGATTTGAATTGAAGGTTTTTTTGGTTCATGTCCGATCCATGTCAGTCAGGCGTCATGCACGCCCCGAACCTTAGTCAATCGGGGCCTGCACGAGTGCCATCTTTATTCATGGAGCATAGTTGCGGATCAGCCTGAGCCCGCTTATCGAACCGGCAAACGGACGATTTGTCCGGTGCTCAAGACATCGCCGAACGTGTCTTCGATTTCCGCCAGCGCAGCCTTGTGCAGGGAGTCCTTGTCGATGGCCGCGCCATTGGCACGGGTAATGGCGCGGGTTGCCGAGGCATCGGCGGCGACAATCACGCTGTAACCGAGCGGCACTGCATCCCGCGCGGCTCCAGCCACACAGGCGTGAGTCATCAGGCCCGAGACGATCAGCGTGTCGATGCCGGAGGTTTTCAGGCGCTGGTTCAGATCGGTGCTGGCAAATACGCTGACGGTGTTCTTTTGCAGCACGACGTCTTGCGCCCGTGGCTGCATGTCCCGGTGAAACTTCACCGTGTCGCCATCGCTTGCAAACACCGGCGAACCGGCCGGCGCAACGTGCTGCACGTGGTACACCGGAATGTGGTGGCGGTCGGCGAAAGTGATCAGCTCACGGGTTTTCGCCAGTGCAGCAGCACCGTCCGGGATCGGCAGCCTGCCGCTGAAGTATTCGTTCTGGAAATCGATCACCAGCAAGGCGGTTTTGCCCGCAGGCAATTGGCTGAGCGGAGTCGCGCCGGACATCGCCCGAAGGGTCGGCTGACTGTCGGCAACTGCGCCAGTGCTGGCCAGCACCCCGGAAAATGCACAGGCACTGAGGAAACGGCGGGTGAAGCGCTGCATGGGAATGTCCTTGCTCGGTTGAATGATGGGCAAAGGTTAAGCACTCGCCACCGGGCAGAAAACACGACAAGC
>NZ_QAIU01000462.1:0-5016 GCF_003061205.1 Pseudomonas sp. HMWF006 | reverse complement strand
TCAATAACCCGCACGGACATCCGCCTTACGCTGCCGCGCTTTTGCCATCGACGCCGCCATGACTCTCACCCAAGCCCTCACCGCCCCGGAATTGCTCGCCCCCGCCGGCACCCTGAAAAACATGCGTTACGCCTTCGCCTACGGAGCCGATGCGGTGTATGCCGGTCAGCCGCGTTACAGCCTGCGGGTGCGCAACAACGAATTCGACCACGCCAACCTGGCGCTGGGGATTCGCGAGGCACAGGCACAAGGCAAGCGCTTCTATGTGGTGGTCAACATCGCGCCGCACAACGCCAAGCTGAAGACTTTCCTCAAGGATCTGGCGCCCGTGATCGAGATGGCGCCGGACGCACTGATCATGTCCGACCCGGGCCTGATCATGCTGGTACGCCGCCATTTTCCGCAGATGCCGATTCATCTGTCGGTGCAAGCCAACACCGTGAACTGGGCGAGCGTCGAGTTCTGGCAGCAACAAGGGCTGAGCCGGATCATCCTCTCGCGGGAACTGTCGCTGGAGGAAATCGGCGAAATCCGCGAGCAGGTGCCGGGCATGGAACTGGAGGTGTTCGTCCACGGCGCACTGTGCATGGCCTACTCCGGGCGCTGCCTGCTGTCGGGCTACATGAACAAGCGCGACGCCAATCAGGGCACCTGCACCAACGCCTGCCGCTGGAAATACTCGGCGCAGGAAGCCACGGAAAACCAGCTCGGCGACATCGTCCAGACCTTCCAGCCCGAGCCGACCCTGGGCATCGGCGCGCCGACCGATCAGGTGTTCCTGCTGCAGGAAGCCAATCGCCCAGATGAGTTGATGCCCGCGTTTGAAGACGAGCACGGCACCTACATCATGAACGCCAAGGACCTGCGCGCCGTCCAGCACGTCGAGCGCCTGACCCGCATGGGCGTGCACTCGCTGAAGATCGAAGGTCGCACCAAGTCGCACTTCTATTGCGCACGCACCACGCAGGTCTATCGCCGGGCGATCGTCGATGCAGTCGCCGGGCGCGAATTCGATCGCAGCCTGATGAACGATCTGGAATCACTGGCGCAGCGCGGCTACACCGAGGGCTTCCTGCGCCGGCATGTGCACGACGAATACCAGAACTATCAGCACGGCAGTTCGGTGTCGGAACGTCAGCAATTCGTTGGCGAACTGACCGGCGAACGCCGCGACCGCCTGGCCGAGGTCAAGGTGAAGAACCGCTTTGCACTGGGCGACCATCTGGAATTGATGACGCCCAAGGGCAATTTCCACTTTGATCTGCACCAGTTGCAGAACGCCAAGGGGGAAGCGATCGAAGTTGCGCCGGGGGACGGGCACACGGTGTACCTGCCGATTCCGGATGCGGTGGATTTGCGCTTTGGGTTGCTGATGCGGGATGTAGCTACGAACCCCGTATGAGGGCATGCACTACCCTGTCGGGGGCCACTGATCTTCAGCCGCATTGCCGCCGCCATCGCTGGCAAGCCAGCTCCCACAGGGCAGATGTCGAACACCAAATCCCATGACACCACTGTGAGAGCGGGCTTGCCCGCGATGAGGCCGGCATGAACAACACACACTGCAACTGACCACCGACAAAAAAGCCCGGCACCAAAACCCGGGATTTTATTACCTGCGATCATCCGACAACGGCGTCGGAACATCCGCCGGTGGCACATCATCGTCCGCCGCCGGGTCCTTCCAGTCTTCCGGCCGATCGGCGTCGCTCAATGGATCGCGCCCCGGGCTCATACCCGGCGGCGCATCATGATCAGCCAATGTCGGCTCCTCCGTGCCGGGCACCGGCCGGGTCGGATCAGTCGGCAACACACCACCCTGAAACAGCAAATCATTCGCCATGACACACCTCACACAGGAGGTCCGGAACATCCGGGCCGTACTGATTGGAAGCGTGCTGGCGGGCGGCGTGCTATTGAACGGACCAGCGGCGATCAGCCCTGCGCACTGAAGCGGTCGCGGCTGTTGGTCAGGTGCAGCCACATCGCTGCGCGTGCCGCATCGGGGTCCTGACGCTTGATCGCATTCAGGATCGCCTCGTGTTCGAGGTTGGCCAACTGCCCCAGCTTGCTTAGATCTGCCGCTCCGCGTTCGGCAGCATTGAGCCGGTTGCGCGGAATCATTGCATTGCCCAGGTGCTGCATGATTTCGCTGAAGCAGACGTTGCCAGTGGCCTCGGCGATCAGCAGATGAAAACGCCGATCAGCCTCGACGCAACTGTCGTTGCTGTCCAGCAGACGCTGATAGTCATCCAGCGCCTGACGCATCTGCAGCAGTTGCTGCTCACTGCGCCGTTGCGCTGCCAACGCGGCGGCCTGCGTCTCCAGGCCCATGCGCAACTCAAGAATGCTGCGCACACCGAGCGCGGTATCGACATTCAGGCGCAAACCCTGCTCGGCAGCGCGCTCGATGACGAAGGTGCCGATGCCGTGCCGCGTCTCCACCAGCCCCGACGCCTGCAATTTGGAAATCGCTTCGCGCACCACCGTGCGACTGACGCCGTGTTCCTGAACGATGGCGTTCTCCGACGGCAGCTTGTCGCCGGGCGACAACTGGCCGAGCAGGATGCTCTGGGTGAGTTTCTCCACCAGGTCATGCGCCAGGTTATGGGCGCGTTTACGGGCGGGGGCGTCGAGGTCTTCTTGCATGGTCGGTTCCGATGATCGGGGCCAGCGGATCGTAGCATCGCGCAGTGCGGGACGAGGTTGATTTTAGCGCTAAAAATCCTCAACCACTTGTATGACAACACTCAAATATCTTTATGGAAGTTGCGAAAAAACCAGCGCGTTCACGTCAACAAAAGACGATAGCGTGCAGCTTCAGCGCTCCACTCACTGCGAAAAATCCCAATAGATACGCCTTATAAAAGCAAAAAAGCATAAAAAAAACCTGCTCCAGACAAATTTAATTGCATCGCCCCACTTGTAGGACAAAAATTTTAGGTTGTATGATGTCTATCAACAAAACAGCACCAGCCCTACCCCGCATAAAAATAATCAGTGGGAGAAAACCAAGTGAAAACCTCCGTCTCCGGGATGCACGAGGGCGTCGATTCGACGCTCGCGTCCGCCATCTCGAAAGTGAAACGCCACGTCCTGCCGCTCTTCGTGATCATGTTCATCGTCAATTACATTGACCGGGTGAACATCGGTTTCGTCCGCACTCACATGGAACACGATCTGGGCATTGGTGCCGCCGCCTACGGCTTCGGCGCCGGTCTGTTCTTCATCGGCTACGCGCTGTTCGAAGTGCCTTCCAACATGCTTCTGCAGAAAGTCGGCGCACGCATCTGGCTGACCCGCATCATGCTCACCTGGGGCCTGGTCGCTGCCGGCATGGCGTTCATCCAGAACGAAACCCACTTCTATGTGTTGCGCTTTTTACTCGGCGTGGCCGAAGCCGGGTTCTTCCCTGGGGTGATCTACTACTTCACCCGCTGGCTGCCCGGCGTCGAGCGCGGCAAGGCGATTGCGATCTTCCTCAGCGGCTCCGCCGTGGCCTCGCTGATCTCCGGTCCGCTGTCCGGCCTGCTCCTGCAAATCAACGGCCTGGGCATGCACGGCTGGCAATGGATGTACTTCATTGAGGGGATGTTTTCGGTCGGGCTCTGTGTATTTGTCTGGTTCTGGCTCGACGCCAAACCCCACGACGCCAAATGGCTGACCCGCGCCGAACAGGATGCGCTGGTCAATGCCATCGACGATGAACAAAAGGCCCGCGAAGCCGCAACGCCCATCCGTCCTTCACTGGGCAAACTGCTCAAGGACCGGCAGATCCTGCTGTTCTGCCTGATCTACTTCTTCATCCAGCTGACCATTTATGCGGCGACCTTCTGGCTGCCAAGCATCATCAAGAAAATGGGCGAGATGAGCGACTTCCAGGTCGGCCTGTTCAACTCGATTCCGTGGCTGCTGTCGATCATCGGCATGTACACCTTCGCTGCGTTCTCGGCCAAGTGGAAACACCAGCAGGCGTGGGTCGCCACCGCGCTGCTGATCGCCGCCGCAGGAATGTTCATGTCCACTACCGGCGGGCCGATTTTCGCCTTCGTCGCCATCTGCTTTGCGGCACTCGGGTTCAAATCCGCCTCGTCGCTGTTCTGGCCGATTCCCCAGGCGTATCTGGACGCTCGCATCGCCGCAGCGGTGATTGCGCTGATCAACTCGGTGGGCAACCTCGGCGGCTTCGTCGCGCCGACCACCTTCGGCCTGCTCGAAGAACACACCGGCTCGATTCAGGGCGGCCTCTACGGTTTGGCCGCGACCTCGATCATTGCCGCGATCATCGTCTTCGCTGCGCGCACCACACCCAAACCCGCTGTTGACCTCGCCGTGGCCGAGGCCGCGCCAAAGCACGCCTGAACGCTGTATCAGAAGGATAAAAACATGACCGCACACGACACTGCCAAAGCCCCGACCATCACCGACATGCACGTCATCCCGGTGGCCGGCCACGACGGCATGCTGCTCAACCTGAGCGGCGCCCACGGGCCGTTCTTTACCCGCAACCTCGTTATTCTCAAAGACAACGCCGGCCATACCGGCGTCGGCGAGGTGCCCGGCGGCGAACGCATTCGCCAGACCCTGGAAGATGCGCGCAGCCTGGTGGTCGGCAGCCCGATCGGCACCTATCAGAAGATCCTCAATCAAGTGCGCCAGACCTTCGCCGACCGCGATGCCGGTGGCCGTGGCCTGCAGACTTTTGACCTGCGCATCACCATTCACGCCGTCACCGGTCTTGAAGCGGCCCTGCTCGATCTGCTCGGCCAGCACCTCGACGTACCGGTTGCGGCGCTGCTTGGCGAAGGCCAGCAACGTGATGAAGTGAAAATGCTCGGTTACCTGTTCTATGTCGGTGATCAGCGCGAAACCGACCTCGCCTACCGCAGCGAACCGGATGCCGATAATGACTGGTTTCGCGTGCGACACGAGCACGCCATGACCGCCGAAGCGGTGGTGCGCCTCGCCGAAGCGGCCCATGCGAAATACGGTTTCAAGGACTTCAAACTCAAGGGT
>NZ_QAIU01000461.1:0-2404 GCF_003061205.1 Pseudomonas sp. HMWF006 | reverse complement strand
CCTCCACTCAGCCTGCCGAAGGGGCCTGAAGATCAAGATCAAGATCAAGAGCAGGCGAGCTGACACTCGGCCTAGTGGCTGGTTCGGTCATTGTGGGAGACCGGCTGCTGGCTGCTGGCAGCCGACCAGGCTCGGTGGGTGTGCTTGTTTCCTGTAGGTGTGCCGAGGGTTGCGATCTTTTGATTTTGTTTTTCAGAGGCAAGGCTAAAAGGATGCAGTCTTGCGCAGTGCCTGCTTCGCCCTGTGGTTTCCACAGTCCCGCATTTGGCCGAACCGCCACGGTGATGCCTTGTTATAGTTCGGACCTCTCTTTCTGTCCGGTAAAGGATCACTGCCATGTCTCAATACTCCGCCTTCAGCGTCGAACTGGCCGACAATATCGCTCATGTGCAGATCAATCGTCCGGAGAAGATCAATTCGATGAACGCGGCGTTCTGGAGTGAGATCGTCGAGATTTTTCAGTGGGTCGATGACACCGATGAAGTGCGCGTGGTGGTGCTCAGTGGCAACGGTAAACATTTTTCCTCCGGTATCGACCTGATGATGCTCGCCGGCGTCGCCAATGAACTGGGCAAGGACGTCGGCCGTAATGCGCGTCTGCTACGCCGCAAGATTCTCGCCTTGCAAGCTTCGTTCAACGCGGTCGACAACTGCCGTAAACCGGTGCTGGCGGCGATTCAGGGCTATTGCCTTGGCGGGGCGATCGACCTGATCGCGGCCTGTGACATGCGTTACGCTGCCGAAGACGCGCAGTTCTCGATCAAGGAAATCGATATCGGCATGGCCGCCGATGTTGGCACGTTGCAACGGTTGCCGCGGATCATCGGAGACGGCATGCTGCGCGAACTGGCTTACACCGGTCGCACCTTTGGTGCTGATGAGGCGCGCAGCATGGGGTTAGTCAATCGTGTCTATGGCGACAAGGACGCGTTGCTCGAGGGCGTGTTCGACATCGCTCGCGAGATTGCAGCCAAGTCGCCGATTGCCGTCACAGGCACCAAGGAAATGATCAGCTACATGCGCGACCATCGCATCGACGATGGCCTTGAATACGTTGCCACCTGGAACGCCGCCATGTTGCAATCCACCGACTTGCGCGTGGCCATGGCCGCCCATATGAGCAAACAGAAACCTGAATTTCTGGATTGAGAAACCATGACATCTCGCTGGACCACTGCAGTACTGGACACCGATCATCCCGGCGGCTGGGCCGTGGCGCGCAGCCCCGAAGGGTTTTTGTTCGATGACAACGGCGCGCTGTTCCCGCGGGAATGGCTCAAGCGTCAGGACTTGTCGATCCTCGCCGAACACGGCATTGGCCATCTCGATGGCGAGCCGGTGTACCTGCTGGAGTTGCACAGTGTCAGCGAGGTGCCGGGGTGCAACTGGAAAGGTCTGCGGGCGTTCATGCTCGATGGCGATCACACGGTCTACAAGGTCTTGGGTTATGCCGCACAGATCGGCACCTGGGCGCGGGAGCATCGTTTTTGCGGCAATTGCGGGCAGGCCATGACGCAGGTGCCGCGGGAGCGGGCGATGCATTGCCAGCCGTGCGAACTGCGCAATTACCCGCGCATTTCGCCGAGCATGATCGTGCTGGTCACCCGGGGCGACGAGGTCCTGCTGGCGCGCTCACCGCGTTTCGTCACTGGGGTCTACAGTACGCTGGCCGGATTTGCCGAGCCGGGGGAGTCGGCCGAGGATTGCCTGATTCGTGAAGTGCGCGAAGAAGTGCAGATCGAGGTCAAGAACATTCAGTACATGGGCAGCCAGTGCTGGCCGTTTCCGCATTCGATGATGCTCGGCTTCCATGCCGAGTACGCCGGTGGCGAGATTGTCTGCCAGGAAGACGAGATCGAAGACGCCCAGTGGTTCAACGTGCACAATTTGCCGCCATTGCCGGCGTCCAAATCGATTGCCCGTTACCTGATCGACGTCTACGTGGCGCGGCGCTTAGGCCACGCTGAACCAGTGCTGCCAGGCTAGGCGCACGGTCAGACCCAACACCACGGTGATGAACACCGGACGGATGAATTTGGCGCCACCGCTGATTGCGGTGCGCGCGCCGAAGAACGCGCCGACCATCACCGACAGGCCCATGCTCAGGCCGATGATCCAGTCCACTTGCCCGGAAAACACGAACACCGACAGCGCCGCAATATTGCTGACGAAGTTCATGCTGCGCGCCACGCCGCTGGCCTTGACCAGGTCGATCGGGTAGAGCAACAGGCTGCTGACCGTCCAGAATGCACCCGTGCCCGGACCGGCCACGCCGTCATAGAAGCCGAGACTGAAACCCTGGCTCGATTGCCATTTCTTTTTGATCGGTGCGTCGCTGTCCAGTGGCGCTTTCGGTGTGCCGCCGAACAACAGGTACAGGCCGCAGGCAAACACGATCACCGGG
>NZ_QAIU01000460.1:7755-9686 GCF_003061205.1 Pseudomonas sp. HMWF006 | reverse complement strand
GCGTGGTCCCGGATGCGCCGGAATGGGCCGCTGCGCCGATTCCCGAGCCGTCGGTTGCCGACGTCGATGCCGCCACCCCGGGCATGGACCTGGACGACGAGCCGCCGCTGGACGAGGATTACATCGAGCCGGACATGGATTCGGCCTACAGTTACCTCGACGAACTGGCCAGCGAACACGCTGCTGAGCCAGCGCCGGAACCCGAGCCGGAACCTGCGGCAGCGCCGGCCACCGGTCTTGCACTGCAATGGCTGGAGCTGTTCCCGCAATTGCCGATCTCCGGCATGACCGGCAGCATCGCCGCCAACTGCACGCTGATCGCCGTCGATGGCGATCACTGGCTGATGCACCTGGACCCGGCGCACAGTGCACTGTTCAATGCCACGCAACAGCGGCGCCTGAACGATGCGTTGAACCAGTTTCACGGTCGCACGCTGAGCCTGACCATCGAGCTGATCAAGCCCGAGCAGGAAACCCCGGCCCAGGCTGCGTCGCGTCGCCGGGCCAATCGTCAGCGCGAGGCGGAGGAGTCGATCCACGGTGATCCGTTCATCCAGCAGATGGTCCAGCAGTTCGGCGCGGTGGTGCGACACGATACTATTGAACCTGTCGACGCTTTGGTCCCCCAAGGCTAATAACTGAAGGCGTCCGGCCGCACAGGGCGGACGCTGTTTTGATCCAAGTACTTTTGAGGTGATTCCCATGATGAAAGGTGGCATGGCCGGCCTGATGAAGCAGGCGCAGCAGATGCAGGAAAAAATGGCCAAGATGCAGGAAGAACTGGCCAACGCCGAAGTCACCGGTAAAGCCGGTGGCGATATGGTCACCGTGGTGATGACCGGTCGTCACGACGTGAAAAGCGTGAGCATCGACCCAAGCCTGGTCGAAGGCCTGAGCGAAGACGACAAGGAGATGCTGGAAGCCGTGGTTGCTGCCGCCGTCAACGACGCCGTGCGCAAGATTGAAGCCAACAGCCAGGAAAAAATGGGCAGCATGACCGCTGGCATGAACCTGCCAGCCGGTATGAAACTGCCATTCTGATTCGCCATACGGCGGCAGATGAGCTACACAAAATGCCAGGCATTGCGCTTGGCATTTTTGTTTCTGGCGCCTTCTGGAGTGCGCGTCTTGTGATCTCCCTCGCCCCAGGTTCACAGTAGAAACATCGAACCTGCTATTGCCACAACGGTCTGCTCCCTATACCCCGGAATTCATCATTCACAGGAGACGCTGACATGTCCGACCCTCTTACCCTCAATCAACGTTTTGTCCTTGCCTCTCGTCCTGTGGGCGCGCCGACCCCGGAAAACTTCCGCCTGGAGCGCGAAGCGTTGCCCGACCTCGAAGATGGCCAGATCCTGCTGAAAACCCTGTACCTGTCGCTTGACCCCTATATGCGCGGACGCATGAGCGACGCCCCGTCCTACGCCGCTCCGGTACAAATCGGCGAAGTCATGACCGGTGGCGCTGTCAGCCGTGTCGAGGACTCGCGTCATCCGAAATTCCACAAGGGCGATCTGGTGGTCGGCGCCACAGGCTGGCAAAGCCACAGCATCAGTGACGGACGCAACATCATCCCGATCCCTGCCGGGCTGCCGAGCCCGTCGATGGCCCTCGGTGTGCTCGGCATGCCGGGCATGACCGCGTACATGGGGCTGATGGACATCGGTCAGCCGAAAGAAGGGGAAACCCTGGTGGTGGCCGCCGCCTCCGGCGCCGTGGGCTCGGTGGTCGGCCAGGTGGCGAAGATCAAAGGCCTGCGTGCGGTCGGTGTGGCCGGTGGGGCCGAGAAGTGCAAATACGTGGTCGAGGAACTGGGTTTCGACGCCTGCATCGATCACAAGGCGCCGGACTTTGCCGAACAGCTGGCGAAGGCGTGCCCGCAAGGCATCGACATCTATTACGAAAACGTCGGCGGTCATGTCTTCGAC
>NZ_QAIU01000460.1:6564-7745 GCF_003061205.1 Pseudomonas sp. HMWF006 | reverse complement strand
GCAACGCACGTTGCTGACCAAGCGTGTGCGCATTCAGGGCTTTATCGTGTTCGATGACTACGGTGATCGTCAGCCGGAATTCATCAGCCACATGGTGCCGTGGGTGCGCGACGGCAAGGTAAAGTTCCGCGAGGACGTGGTCGAGGGCCTGGAGCAGGCGCCCGAGGCATTTATCGGTCTGCTGGAAGGGCGCAACTTCGGCAAACTGGTGGTGAAGGTCGCCACAGACTGAGTATTTGACGCTGGCCAGAGGCGCGGGTATAAACCGCGTCTCGTTGTTTTGTCGGACTTTTTACCCATGAGCTTCAGCCCTTTGATTCGCCAACTGATCGACGCCCTGCGAATTTTGCCGGGTGTGGGTCAGAAAACCGCCCAGCGCATGGCGTTGCAGTTGCTCGAGCGTGATCGCAGCGGCGGTACGCGCCTGGCCCAGTCCCTGAGCCAGGCCATGGAAGGGGTTGGTCATTGCCGCCAGTGCCGCACGTTGACCGAAGACGATCTGTGCCCGCAATGCGCCGATACCCGCCGCGATGACACCTTGCTGTGTGTGGTCGAAGGGCCGATGGATGTCTACGCGGTCGAACAGACAGGATTCCGTGGACGCTACTTCGTGCTCAAGGGGCATCTGTCGCCGCTCGATGGCCTTGGGCCTGAGGCCATCGGCATTCCGCAATTGATGACGCGAATTGAAGAGGCGGGCACGTTTACCGAGGTCATCCTCGCCACCAACCCGACGGTGGAAGGTGAGGCCACGGCGCATTACATCGCGCAGCTTCTCGCCAACAAAGGCCTGATCGCTTCGCGCATTGCTCACGGCGTGCCGTTGGGTGGTGAGCTCGAGTTGGTCGATGGCGGGACGCTGGCGCATTCGTTTGCCGGGCGTAAGCCGATTTCCCTCTGATATTTGTATGGCCTGATCTGGCCTCATCGCAGGCGGACCAGCTCCCACAGTGATTTGTGTTGATCACCAAACAGGGTGAACAACTCCGGACCTGTGGGCGCTGGCTTGCCAGCAATGACCCCCCCCGGTCTCCCTGGCTTGCACAATCTTGTTGAAAACCAAGCAAGCGCTCGGTTAAGTTCGGCGAACCCTCTAGTGGAGTTTGCCCATGCCTGCCTTCCACGAATACTTCGACCCCAGCCACCAAATGGTCCGCGACAGCGTCATACGTTTTGTCGAA
>NZ_QAIU01000460.1:563-6520 GCF_003061205.1 Pseudomonas sp. HMWF006 | reverse complement strand
TGGTGGCGGGGCTGGGTTCGCTGGATATCGGCTTGCCGCCGATCGTCAAATGGGCGCGGCCTGAAGTCCGTGATCGCGTGGTGCCACAGGTGCTCAGCGGCGAGAAAATCAGCGCCCTGGCCATCACCGAGCCCGGCGGCGGCTCCGACGTCGCCAACCTGCAAACCCGTGCTGTGCGTGACGGCGAGTTCTACCGCGTCAGCGGCAGCAAGACCTTCATTACCAGTGGCGTGCGCGCCGATTTCTACACCGTGGCGGTGCGCACCGGCGCGCCGGGTTTCGGCGGTATCAGCCTGTTGCTGATCGAGAAGGGCACGCCCGGTTTCACCGTTGGCCGCCAACTGAAGAAAATGGGCTGGTGGGCGTCGGACACGGCTGAACTGTTTTTCGACGATTGTCGCGTGCCGCTGGCGAACCTGATCGGCGCCGAGAACATGGGCTTCGCCTGCATCATGGGCAACTTCCAGAGCGAGCGCCTGGCGTTGGCCCTGATGGCCAACATGACCTCACAGCTGGCGCTGGAAGAGGCCCTGAAGTGGGCGCGCGAGCGTGAGGCGTTTGGTAAACCGATCGGCAAGTTTCAAGTGATCAAGCATCGCCTCGCCGAAATGGCCACGGCGCTGGAGGTCTCGCGGGAGTTCACCTATCGGCAGGCGGCGAAGATGGCGGCGGGGCAGAGTGTGATCAAGGAGATTTCCATGGCGAAAAACTTTGCCACGGACACGTCGGACCGGATCACCACCGAGGCGGTGCAGATTCTTGGCGGGTTGGGTTATATGCGCGAGAGCCTGGTGGAGCGGCTGTATCGGGATAACCGTATCTTGTCGATTGGCGGCGGGACGCGGGAGGTGATGAACGAAATCATCAGCAAGCAGATGGGGCTTTGAATGGTTGGTGAAGCCGCTGGGCCATCGCTGGCAAGCCAGCTCCCACAGGGTTTTGGGGCGTACACAATATTTGTGAACGACTGAAATCACTGTGGGCGCTGGCTTGCCAGCAATGGCGTCAGTGGGGCGCCGCTTACTTGTCAGTCAGGGCAAACTGCGTCAGGCAGAACGTCGGGATGCCCATGTCCTCAAGTCGCTGCGACCCCCCAAGCTCCGGCAAATCAATGATCGCCGCCGCCTCATGCACCCGCGCCCCCATCCGGCGAATCAGGTTGGCCGCCGCAATCAGCGTGCCGCCGGTGGCGATCAGGTCATCGAACATCACCACCGAATCACCTTCGCACAGGCTGTCGGCATGCACTTCGAGGAACGCTTCGCCGTACTCCGTCGCATAACCTTCGGCCAACACGTCCGCCGGCAGCTTGCCTTGCTTGCGGAACAGCACCAGCGGCTTGTTCAGTTGATAGGCCAGTACCGAACCGATCAGAAAACCACGGGCGTCCATCGCGCCGATGTGGGTGAAGTCGGCTTCGACATAGCGGTGGGCGAAGCTGTCCATCACCAGGCGCAGGGCCGTTGGCGACTGGAACAACGGGGTGATGTCGCGAAAGATCACGCCCGGTTTCGGGAAGTCGATCACGGGGCGGATCAAGGATTTGATGTCGAAGGAGTCGAAGACCATCGTCGAGGTGTCCTGGCAGGGCTGCAAACGGCGCAGTATACCCGCGGCTGAAACGGTTCGCTCGGCCGCGGGTCGCGATCAGCCTTCGAGCGAGCCGCCGGCCAGGGCGCAGAGCTGGATCGGATCGAGGATATGAATCTCTTTGCCTTCGGCAGCAATCAGTTCGTTCTGCTGGAAGCGCGTGAACACCCGCGAGACTGTTTCCACGGCCAGCCCCAGGTAGTTGCCGATTTCATTGCGCGACATGCTCAAGCGGAACTGATTGGCCGAGAAGCCGCGGGCGCGGAAGCGTGCCGACAGATTGACCAGGAACGTCGCGATGCGCTCATCGGCGGTTTTTTTCGACAGCAGCAACATCATTTGCTGATCGTCGCGGATTTCCCGGCTCATCACGCGCATCAACTGGCGGCGCAACTGCGGCAGTTGCAGGGCCAGTTCATCGAGGCGTTCGAAAGGAATTTCGCAGACGGAGGTGGTTTCCAGCGCCTGGGCGGACACCGGGTGCTTCTCGGTGTCCATGCCGGACAGGCCAACCAGCTCGCTCGGCAGGTGGAAGCCGGTCAGCTGTTCTTCGCCGGTGTCGCTCAGGCTGAAGGTCTTCAAGGCGCCGGAGCGTACTGCATAAACGGAATCGAACGTGTCGCCCTGGCGGAACAGGAACTCGCCTTTTTTCAACGGGCGACCGCGTTTAACAATTTCGTCCAGCGCATCCATGTCTTCCAGATTCAGAGAAAGTGGCAGGCAAAGAGGGGCCAGGCTGCAATCCTTGCAATGGGCCTGGTTGTGAGCGCGCAGTTTTACTGGCTCAGACATTTCTTTAATCCTTGTGGGAAAACACACATAAGCCGTAAGGGTAACTCACGGGAGGACATTCAGGCCAGTCTGAGGCGACTTTGTCCTGCGGCCATAAAGCCGCAGCACCTGCAGCCGATAATCAGGTATCAACGCGCATACAAGGAACCCGTCGATGGCCGCCATTGGCACGCTTAACCCCGGTAGCAGTGGCGTAGCGTCGTTGCTGGACACCTCGCGAGCCGCGACCGGCGACGAACAGGAGGCCGGCACCTCGCTATTGGCAACCCCGACCTTGGTCGAAGGCATCAAAGTGTCGCTGTCCGGTGCCGCCATCGAAAAGTCCGCCGGCGCCGGCGGCGATAACCGCGACATCGAAGAGAGCGGCCTGCCGGAGAACATTCAGCAATTGCTGAAGATGATCCGCCAGTTGCAACAACAGATCGCCGAAAAAAATGCGCGGATCAAAGCGGTCATGGCCGACAAGACCCTGTCCACCGAAGTGAAACTCGCCAAACTCGCCGCGCTCAAAGGCGCCATCGCGGCACTGAACAACGGTTTGATCACTGCCAACCTGTCCCTGTCCAAGGTCATGAACCAGTCGAACCTGACCCCGGAGCAGACCATGAAAACCGCCGCGCTGCTGATGAAAAACTAAATCACCCGCGAGAAGCGCTGACGGTTCTGGTGTTCCAGATAGGCGTCGAAGACCATGCACACCGAGCGCACCAACAGACGTCCGGCTGGCAGGACGTCGATCCGCTCACGTTGCAGGCTGATCAGGCCATCGTCGGCCATGCCTTGCAGTTGTGGCCACAGCGCGCCGAAATAGCCTTGGAAATCAATGTTGAATGGCTGCTCGATATCGGCGAATACCAGGCTGAAGTTGCAGATCAGCTGCTGAATCACTGCGCGGCGCAGACGGTCATCGGCGTTGCACACCAAGCCACGGCTGGTCGCCAGTTGCGCGGCGGCGAGGGTGTTCTGGTAGTGGCTGAGATCGCTGCTGTTCTGGCAGTACAGGTCGCCAATCTGACTGATCGCGGAAACCCCTAGCCCGATCAGGTCGCAGTGACCGTGGGTGGTGTAGCCCTGGAAGTTGCGTTGGAGGGTTTCTTCTTCCTGGGCAATCGCCAGTTCATCGTCGGGCAGGGCAAAGTGATCCATGCCGATGTAGCGGTAACCGGCGGCGGTCAGTTGTTCGATGGTGCGCTGCAGCATTTCCAGTTTCTGCGCCGGGCTCGGCAGCTCGTTGCCGTTGATGCGCCGCTGCGGCATGAAGCGTTCCGGCAGGTGCGCATAGTTGAACACCGAGAGCCGGTCCGGTTGCAGGCTGATGACTTCCTCGACCGTGCGGGCGAAATTCTCCGGGGTCTGCTTCGGCAAGCCATAAATCAGGTCGATGTTGATCGAGCGAAACTGCAGGGTGCGCGCCGCGTCGATCACTGCACGGGTTTCTTCAAGGCTTTGCAGGCGATTGACCGCGCGCTGCACCGCCGGGTCGAGGTCTTGCAGGCCGATGCTGACCCGGTTGAACCCCAGTTCGCGCAGCAGGCCCATGGTCGACCAGTCGGCTTCGCGCGGGTCGATTTCGATGCCGTAATCGCCCGAGTCGTCATCCAGCAGATTGAAGTGCTTGCGCAGGTGCGCCATCAACTGCCGCAGTTCGTCGTGGCTGAGAAAGGTCGGCGTGCCGCCACCAAAGTGCAGTTGCTCGACCTTTTGTGCCGGGTCGAGGTGGCAGGCGATCAACTGGATTTCCTGCTCCAGACGTTGCAGGTACGGCAGGGCACGGCCGCGATCCTTGGTGATGACCTTGTTGCAGGCGCAGTAGTAGCAAATGTTCGCGCAGAACGGCACGTGCACATACAGCGACAACGGGCGCAGGGCCTTGCGGCTGTCGCGCAGGGCATGGAACAGATCGAACGTGCCGACCTGACTGTGAAATTGCACGGCCGTCGGATACGAGGTGTAGCGCGGCCCCGCCAGGTCGTAGCGGCGGATCAGATCAGTGTCCCAACGAATGGCGTCGAGCATGCGGGCATTCCCCCGGATAGGCTGGCAGTGTGGCGAGTCTATCGAGGTGCGGCGAGAGGGCTCTTGATTTGCATCAACGGGTGCGAGGAGTCACCGCTTTTGTGGTGAGGGCGCTTGCTCCCTCGCCACAGGTCAGTGGCCCATGAGCCAATGCTGATGCGGCCCCGGCAAGGTCCAGATACCGAAGACAATCACCAGCAAACCGCCGGCCATGCGCACGCTGCGCTTGCGCAGCAGCGCGGTCACCCGTTCCGCCGCCAGCCCCGTGGCGAGCAACACTGGCCATGTCCCCAGCCCGAACGCCAGCATCAACAGCGCACTGTCGAGCGCATTGCCCTGACTCGCCGACCACAGCAACGTGCTGTAAACCAGCCCGCAGGGCAGCCAGCCCCACAAGGCGCCGAGCAATAGTGCACGAGGCAGGCTCGACACCGGCAACAAGCGGTTGGCCACCGGTTGAATGTAGCGCCACAACCCACGGCCGAGGCTTTCGATACGGGTGAGGCCGCTCCACCATCCCGCCAGATACAAGCCCATCGCGATCAGCAGTAACCCGGCCAGCACCCGCATAAACAACGCGGCAGGACTATTGGCCACGGCCCAGCCGGCCAGCCCGATAAGCAACCCGGCCGTTGCGTAACTGAGGATTCGTCCAAGGTTGTACGCCAGCAGCAAGCGAAAACGCCGGCTGCGCTGCTCCTTGGGAATCGCCAGCGTCAGCGCGCCCATCAAACCGCCGCACATCCCCAGGCAATGGCCGCCGCCGAGCAGGCCGAGGATCAGTGCCGACACCAGCAGGGGCGCCAGTTCAAGCATGAGGTGGCGCCTTGTCGTCCGGTTTGTGCGCGTTGGCTTCGTCCACCGCCGCGGTATGGTTCGGGTCCTGATCGTCGAACAGGATGCTGTGCGCCGGACCGTCGAGGTCGTCGTACTGGCCGCTGTCCACCGCCCAGAAGAAGATGTACACGGCGATGGCCACGATCAGCAGGGCGGCCGGGATCATCACGTAAAGAGCTGGCATCGGTACTCCAGGTCCGCGCGGCTCAGGCCGGCAACGGACGGGTTTGCGCCGTGAGGCGGGTGGCCGGCGCACTCGGCAGACGAGTCAGGCGCAGGGCATTGAGCACCACGGTCAACGAACTGATCGACATACCGACCGCCGCCCACACCGGAGTGATCCAGCCGAGGGCGGCGAACGGCAACATGAGGCCATTGTACAGCGCGGCCCACAGCAGGTTCTCGATGATGACCCGACGGGTCCGGCGCGCCAGTGTGAAGGCCTGCACCAGGGCGTCGAGACGATTGGACAGAAGCACCGCGTCGGCACTGGTTTTCGCCAGATCGGTGGCCGAGCCCATGGCCACGCTGATGTCGGCGGCGGCGAGGACCGGCACGTCATTGACGCCATCCCCCAGCATCAACACCTTGCGCCCCTCCTTATGCAACTGTTGCAGCACCTGCAGCTTGTCGTCCGGGCGCAGGCCACCGCGTGCCTCGTCGATGCCCAGTTCGGCGGCGACGCTGGCGACCATCGGCGAGCTGTCGCCGGACAGCAGCAG
>NZ_QAIU01000460.1:0-552 GCF_003061205.1 Pseudomonas sp. HMWF006 | reverse complement strand
TGCGCCGACCAGGCCTTCGAGGCCGAGTCCCGGTGCGCTGTGCACCTCTTCAGCGGCCAGCGGGGCGCGGCCGAACGCGCGGGCAATCGGGTGCTCGGAACGGTTTTCCAGGGCCGCGGCGAGGCTCAGGCACTGATCGCTGTCCAGCGCTGCCAGTGGCCGGATCGAACGCAGCACCAGGCGGCCTTCGGTCAACGTACCGGTCTTGTCGAAAATCACCGTGTCGATCTGATTGAGGCCTTCCAGCACATGCCCGCGTGTCAGCAGCAGGCCGAGTTTGTGCAGGGTGCCGGTAGCGGCGGTGAGGGCGGTTGGCGTCGCCAGCGACAGCGCGCACGGGCACGTGGCGACCAGCATGGCCAGGACAATCCAGAAGGCCCGCGATGCATCCAGTTGCCACCACAACAGACCGATGGCCGCCGCCGCAAGCAGCGACAACAGCAGGAACCATTGCGCGGCGCGGTCGGCGATTTCCGCCAGTCGCGGTTTCTCGGCCTGGGCGCGATCCAGCAGGCGGACGATGGCCGACAGCCGCGTGTCCTGACCCAGCGC
>NZ_QAIU01000459.1:0-4556 GCF_003061205.1 Pseudomonas sp. HMWF006 | reverse complement strand
GCGGGTGATGAAGCCTACCTGGTTGCGGGAGACCGCCTAGAACTCCTGGCCGCGCAAGATACGGATTACTCGCTGTATGACATGAAGAAGAAAGGCAGCTTCGGCAAGCTGAAGATGCAACACGACGAAGTGACCGACATTAAGCACGTCGGCTCCGAAATCAAGGCCGGTGGCAATCTGACGCTGTCGAGCAAAGGTGATCAGCTGTATCAGGTTGCCAAGCTGGACAGCGGTAACAACATCACACTGGACAGTGGCGGGTCGATTACTTTTCAGGGGGGCAAGGACCTCCATGACGAAAACCATACCAAGACCAACAACAGCGCTGGCTGGGTGTCCTCCAAAGGTCGCGGCAATACCGACGAGACCTTGCGCCAAACCCAGATGATCGCCAAGGGCAATATCGTTATCAAGGCAGTCGATGGCCTGAAAATCGACATCAAGGATGTGAATCAGCAATCCGTCAGCCAGACCATTGACGCTATGGTCAAGGCGGATCCGCAGCTGGCCTGGTTGAAAGATGCCGAAGCCCGAGGGGACGTGGATTGGCAGCGAGTGAAGGAGATTCACGAGTCTTTCAAATACGAGAACTCGGGACTGGGCCCGGCAGCACAAATCGCAATCGCCATCATGATGTCCTTCGTGATGGGGCCGGCAGGGCTGGGCCTGGTCGGCGGTGGCTTCGGTGGGGCAGTCGCCACAAGTCTGGCAACCACGGGCGTTACCAGCACCATTAATAACAAGGGTGATCTCGGGGCCGCATTCAAGGAGACCTTCAGTGCCGGAAGCTTGAAAAATGCGGCTATCGCTGGGTTTACGGCGGGCATGCTCGACTATGCAGACACCAACTGGTTTGCGGCTGGTGGCAGCAAAACTGCAAATATCCTGACCAGCAGCAACATTACTGATGTCGCCATCCGCACGACCGGCCGGGCGATCATTTCCAGCGGTATCTCTACCACTATTGGTGGAGGCAGCTTTGGTGACAATTTCGGAGCGGCGTTGCTGGGTGAGGCGAGCAGTGTCGCTATGGCGACCGGCTTTGACTTTGTCGGTGACAACACACTCAAGTTCCCAGAAGGCAGCGCAGAAAAAGTCGTAGCGCATGCGTTGATGGGTGGTTTGATTTCCCAGGTGCTGGGTGGGGACTTTGCGACAGGTGCAGCTGCCGCTGGTCTGAACGAAGCCGCGATGAATGTTCTTGTGAAGTTCGCGGGCGGCAACGATCAGATGCAGGTGATGCTGTCGCAACTGACGGGCGTGTTAGCGGCCGCCGCAGTGGATGGAAACACCCAGTTAGGGGCCGCCATCGCAGGGAGTGCTACGACCTATAACTACCTTTATCACCGTGAGGTGAAAGAGATGCTGGCCGAAATGGACAGCAAATCCACTGACGAGGAAAAGCTGGCGGTTAGGGACAAATACGAAGCGCTCGACAAGCAACGAGAGTTGGAGCGTGACGAGTTTTGTAAAGGAGCAGCTGATACTTGCCGTCAGATCTCACGCGATTTGGCCGACGATGATGAAAAATTTTCAGAGCTCATAAAGAAACTGAGAAGTGAAGGCAAGGGAGCAGAGGCCTATTGGGTAGGCTCTGTTCAATGGGGGAATTTACATTCTGCTGGATCAATGGCTTCCGTTGTGAAAGCACAGGAGGGTGGTTTCTTTGCAAAATTGGGCGCTGTGGTTTTCGAGATGGGCGCCGGAATTTTTCCGGGGCGGGCTATCGGAAAAGGCACGACGGCTATACATGTAGCAGATGAAAAGGTTGTTGATGTAAAAGGGGCCGCTGGCGGCGCAGGCGGTACTGAAAAAGTCGTCACGATCAGCAAAGATCGCTACCCCGAGTCGGCGCAACATATTGAAGATGCCATCGGCGCAGGAAAGCCTGACACGTTGACCATAGATCGAGATAATGCGGCAACGCGCAGGCGTGATTCTTTGCGCGGAATTGAAACAAGACCGGGCCTCGACCGTGATGAATATCCGCCCGCCATGTTCCAGGAAGGGGGGCAGGGAGCCTCGGTAAGGCATATCACCGCTGGTGATAACCGTGGGGCAGGCGCTTGTATTGGCGCTCAATGCAGAGAGTTGCCTAACGGGACGAAGGTTAGAATAGAGGTGATAGATTAGATTATGAATAATTTGGATAAGTTGTTATCGATTGCAAGTTCATCCTTGAGTGAGTGTGAACCAGAACTGTCTGGGCCAATACGCAACATGGCAGGGACTTCGACGGAACAACTTTTTGAAATACTGCGTCAGCGCAATGGCTTCTATGCTTTTGAAGGCGCGCTGCATGTTTTTCCAAGCGATTCCAGTCAAAGTGAAATGGGCATATCTGATTGGAATCACGCTGACCTGTGGCGCAGTAGCTACAAAGGCCTAGCCGATAACGTTGTCTTTTTTGCTGAAGATATCTTTGGTGGGCAGTTCTGTATCAAGGATGGCAATATCTACATTTTTGATCCGGAAACTGGCTCTTTAGAGTACTTGGCTGCGGATGTTGAAAGCTGGGCTGAAGTAGTTCTGCACGACTATGAAGTATTGACAGGCTATCCGTTGGCTCATCAGTGGCAAAAGCGCAATGGTCCAGTTCGTGCAGGGATGCGTTTGCTGCCCAAGGTGCCTTTTGTAATGGGCGGTGATTTTTCCTTGGATAATTTATATGTTGCCGATGCTGTAGAAGGCATGCGGCTCAGAGCGTATATAGCCGATAAGATTAAAAATTTACCAGACGGTACTCAGGTTAAATTCAGTCTGGACTGACAGAGAATGAGTGAGAATGGATCAGGTTTATACAAGATTTGGTCTGTTTTATCCGCAAAAGAAGTAATGACTTTGATGTGCAGGATGACGATCCAGTCAAAGAAGCAAGTCTTGGGGGTATTGGTAAATGGGGACAGACCCTGAGGGATCCCCACAAATCTACTCTAGGCTCTGAGGATAAATGGGGAAAGACCACGTTTAGAAAGCACTCTGAAAACGTGGTCTGTCCCCTTTTTATGCTTTTTATGCTTTTTATGCTTTTTATGCTTTTTATGCCCTTTTTATGGTCTGTCCCCTTTTTTATTTGGTGGCGCCGGAAACCCATGTTGGCTAGTTATATACCGGCGGCAGTGCAAAAGGCGCTAGGAGTAAGATTGAAATGATTTACGGCGATCCGTTTATATTCTCAATTCAGTTTGATGTAGTGAGAGATTGGACTGATTCAAGTTGTTTCTGGGTAAACGGCTTGTTTTCGTTGTTTGTTGGTGGGGAAAGGCTCCTTGATGTCGTGGATGTTGCCGAGCTTAAAACTGCCGTGAACTTCTACGCAAAAATGGAATTTGAAAATATAGAGGAGGGCGATTCAGCGATTTCTGCAAAAGAATTATTCGCTTCCGCGCATCGTTATTTTTTCAAAGGGGAGTCCGCCATTCTAGAAGGCGTGCAAGATATGACGTGCACCTTCTTGGGGGACGCCGGTCTGTTTATTTATTTTCAAAAAACAGAGCATGCGGACAGGCTGGTCTGGAGTAAGGACTTTGGCAACATTGTCCATGAGGCGTTGCTGCCTCGGGGGGCAGTGGGTGGCGTAATTGAAGGTATTGAAGAGTTGTAGAGTTGGCAGCGGCATGGCTGGTCAGAATGTCCTGACAAGATAAATGGGGTCAGACCACGTTTAATGTAGTTGACTGCAACAATACGTAAAAATTTGCCGTCATTTGTGCCTTTCGGCCCGCTAAGCTTTCAGTTCGACCAATTGAAAGGATTCATCGATGCCGCGTAGACCAAGAGTTTTGATACCAGGCGTACCGTTGCACTTGATTCAGCGAGGAAACAATAGGTCTGTGTGTTTTTTTACCGACGAAGACTATCTTTTTTATCTGGAGCTTTTAGTCGAACAGGCTTCTAAAAATGAATGTGATATTCATGCGTGGTGCCTAATGACCAATCATGTTCACTTGTTAGTCAGTCCTCATTATGCCAACAGCGCAAGCCTGCTGATGAAAGGTGTCGGCCAGAGATACGTCCAATACATAAATCGTGCTTATAGTCGCAGCGGAAGTTTGTGGGAAGGCCGGTATCGTTCATGCCTTGTTGAGAGTGAACGATATTTGTTGTGCTGTTATCGATACATCGAAATGAATCCCGTCAGAGCGAAAATGGTAAATCATCCGGCAGAATATCGCTGGTCAAGTTACCGTGTTAACACACAATCAGAGCGATCACACATTGTTACCCCTCATGCTCAGTATTTGGCGCTTGGAGGGCAGGGCGGGCAGCCGGCAGAAGCTTACCGCGAACTGTTCAAAAATGACTTAGAGTCGGAATTGGTTGACCAGCTTCGTGACGCGACCAATGGGAATAATGTTTTTGGCGGTTCAAAGTTTGCTGTTGATGTCGAGGAAATGATCGGTCGTCGCGTGCAGCGAGGGAGCCCGGGACGGCCAAAAAAATCGATCATTTAGTGAAAACGTGGTCTGTCCCCGTTTTACCCGCAGCGTTCAGGCAACCTATGAGCTTGATAAAGCAAGTAATACATGGCAAACCATTACTATATTTCCAGCTAG
>NZ_QAIU01000458.1:0-2329 GCF_003061205.1 Pseudomonas sp. HMWF006 | reverse complement strand
TACAGCGGTGAATACAGCCTTGATGAAGATCCGGTGTGGAATCACAAGGCAACGGCATTACCGTTTGATGCGTTGGCCTGGTACCAATGTGATCACCTCGGCACGCCGCAGGAATTGACGGACTCGCAAGGCAACATGGCCTGGACCGCGCAATACAAGGCTTGGGGACAGGTGACGGAGCGGCGCTCGGAGTGGGCGCGGCAGCATGATGTGATGAACCCGATACGGTTCCAGGGGCAGTATCACGATCATGAGACAGGGCTGCATTACAATAGATATCGTTATTACGATCCTTTGGTCGGACGTTTTATAAATCAAGATCCGATCGGTCTCGCAGGGGGATTGAACGCCTACGAATATGCACCAAATCCCGTGCAATGGATCGACCCATTAGGTCTAGCGCGTATTCCTAAGTCGGTGAAAACCAAGGTAGCTATCGAGAACAAGCAATTTCACGGAGTGGAATCATGTGAAAAGTGCTTGGTCACAGTAGTTCCTGGTCAAAAGAGCCAGAGGGGTGTAACTCCGCCACCGAATGAACGACAATTCGATCATATCCAACCTGATTCATTGGGAGGCGCAAACGATGAGGGTAATACCCAGATTCTATGTCGCCGTTGTAATCGCGAAGCTTCAGATTCAATCAAGCCGGATTACAAAACACTCAACCGTCTAGGCGGCTCCCCACCTTGAGCGTATAAAATATGAACGATATTTTTCACAAGATTGTCTTTGAGCTCACGCCTGACGAGGATGATTATCCTCCTGTATCCGCTGAGTCGATTTGGGGCATCTATGCCGGTGATGGCACCTATACCTTAGACAATACTCCCTATTACGTTTATGGCGTGAGTAAGGGCGATTTCGTGCAGGTAAAGTCCAGTGGCGATGAGATGATAGCTGTCCGTGTCGCAAAACGGGGTGGCCATTCGACTGTCAGAGTTTTTGCCAGTGATACTGAAGAGAAAAGTAAAATAATCGCTCATCTTCATCAGTTGGGTGCCTCGTGTTCAGTTAGTCAGGAAATGTCGCTGTTTGCAGTGGATATTCCCTCAGATTGTGATTTTTTCGCGATCGACAGATATTTGTCTGATATTGCTGATGGGGAAAATATTGCATATGAGGATGCTTGTCTGCAGCACTCACATATTGATTCATCTCGTCTAGGGGAGTGCCTGTCATTGGCTTCTTTACCACTACTAGCTCATTGATTGAGTAACCCCTAAATTGGATCATGGAGACAGGTCGGGATAAAGAAAGTTTTCGGAGGTGGGCTGCGTTTGTATAATTAATGAAGCGTAGTCTGTCCCGGTAAAAAGGTGGCCATCTCAAATAAAGGGTTTCGTGTGTTGAGCGTGGAAGTTCTGGAGCACCCTATGCTCGATGAGCAATCAACAGAAATTATTCGTGTGTATGCCGGAAAAAACTCAAAAGGTGCGGTATTTGAAGAGCTGCCGGCTCGCAAAATTGATGAGCATACGTATGAACTTCTGTTTTTCCCTGGCTTGGCTTTGAATCTGGCAAGAGGAGATATAGTTTCATTAAAAAATCCTCAAACACACGCTGAGGTTTTGAAGAGAGGGGGCAATTTTTGTATCCATATCTACTCCAAACACATTTCGCCAGAGCGGCTTAAGACACTTGAGGCGGATGTCGCGAACGAGCTCAACGGTACCTTGGACGGCGTATATAGAGGGAATTTGTCATTAGCCATTCCCGCAAAAAATGGAATGGATAGGATTGCAAAATTTTTTAATGCCTTCCATGAACAGACCGGGGTTCAATGGTACTACGCGAACATCTACAAAAATATCGATGATGTAGAGGACGAAACTCTGCTCAATTGGTGGCTGGATAGCTAGAGGTTCTCGCCAGTAAAAACGGCGAGTTAGGGTTGCAATGAATTTTTCGGGAGCTGCTATGAACGAACGTATGGAGTTTCGTCCGAATCAACTTCAGATAAATATTTGTGAGAAGTACGGAATGGCGGTGCTTGCGCCTGAGGTCATGGTTGCCGTCGCCCTGCAGACTCTAGGCCAGTCCCCTATTTATGGCAGCAGAGTTGAGCTGCCCGAAGGAGGGACTGTGAGTTGGTTCATACACTGCGGTGAGTATTCAAAAGCGGATGATTTCTACAAGCCCCTTCATGCTCACCATTTAGACGAAATACTGCCGCAAGTGGTGAGTTATCTGTGCCTGCCCACCGGCGCAAAATTCATTATCGACACTGGCGAGTATGAAGACGTCTGGATGGCCGAGTAGCGGCATCCAACTTACTAGTCAAAGGAGTGACAACATGAAAGACGCCATTCGCTTGGGCGACTCCACC
>NZ_QAIU01000457.1:18448-33587 GCF_003061205.1 Pseudomonas sp. HMWF006 | reverse complement strand
CCCGCGCAGTGCATCGTTTCAGCTGCGCAGACGCCGAAAAACTCCCCAGCCAACTGCTCGCACCCCGCCTATTATCAGGCAAACCGCCATCGTGTGATTTGATCAGCCCTAAGGACACTTTATGCCCCGCCCCGATCTGCCGGCCACCGACGAGCCCACCCTCGCCAGCCCCCCGATCAATGCCGAGCGTCTGCTGCAACTGATCACCGACGAATACGACACCCTGCCGCGTCAGCTAAAACGCATCGCCAGCTACATGAGCCAGCAAAGCGACCGGATCATGGTCGATCGCATCAGCGACATCGCCCGCGAATGCGAAGTCCACCCCTCCGCCATCGTCCGCTTCTCGCAGCGCTTCGGCTTCAGCGGTTTCAGCGAAATGCAGGCACTGTTCCGCACCGCCTACACCCACAAAGCCTCGCCGGCACAGAACTACCAGCAACGCATCCGCAGCCTGATCGCCAACCCGTCGCAGCAAACCAGCGACGGCGACCTCGCCCGCGAATGCATTGACGCCACCCGCTCCGGCATCGAACGCCTGGGCCGTGAACTTGACGACGTCGCCTTCGAAAAAGCCGTAGACCTGATCGTCAACGCCGACAACATCTATGTGGTCGGCGTGCGCCGTTCCTTCGCCGTCGCCAACTACCTCGTTTACAACTTGCAACACACTCACAAGCGAATTCAGTTGGTGTCAGGGCTGGGTGGCAGTTATCGCGAGCAGATGCGCAGCGTCCGCGAAAATGATCTGGTCATCGCCATCAGCTTCACCCCCTACGCCAAGGAAACCCAACATTGCCTGCGCTACGCCCGCCAGCAAAAGGCCAACACCCTGATCCTCACCGACAGCCACCTCTCGCCACTGGCCAGGCACGCCAACAGCCTGTTGCTCGTGAATGAAGGCAGCGCATTGGCGTTTCGCTCGCTGAGCGCGACGCTGTGTTTGTGTCAGGCGTTGTTTGTGGCGGTGGCCTATCGGCTGGAACTGAATGTCGATGAGATTCACGAACAACCCGGCTTCGACGACTGACAGTTGCCTCAGCCTCGGCTAGGTTATGCCTTCCCACTCGGTTCGACTTGAAGGAACGCGTCATGAAACTGATCGGCATGCTGGACTCCCCATACGTGCGCCGCGTGGCGATCTCCGCCAAACGCCTCGGCATCGACCTCGAACACGAGTCAGTCTCGGTGTTCCGCCACTTCGAACAATTCCAGCAGATCAACCCGGTGGTCAAAGCGCCCACGCTGATCCTCGACGACGGCGTCGTCCTCATGGACTCGACCCTCATCCTCGATTACCTCGAAGCCAGTTCCGGCAAAAGCCTGCTGCCTGCCGACCTCAAACAGCGCGCCCACGCCCTGCGCCTGATCGGCCTGAGTCTCGCCGCCTGCGAAAAAGCCGTGCAGCTCTACTACGAACGCAACCTGCGCCCGGCCGACATTCAATACCAGCCATGGGTCGAACGCGTCGAAGGCCAACTCGCCGCCGCCTTCACCGCCCTCGAACAGGAACTGGAAAAATCCGGCCTGCCCACCGACGGCACCCTCACCCAGGCCGGCATCAGCCTCGCCGTCGCCTGGAGCTTCACAAACCTCGTCGTCCCCGACCAGATCGACACCCGCCGCTACCCGCACATCGCCCAATACACCGCCTACGCCGAAACCCTCGAAGCGTTCGTCAGCACCCCGATGACCTGACCATGAGCACCACCGACACCGCCGCCCCGGCGTTAAAGGAAATCTTCAACGCCGAGCGCTTGCAGCACATCGCCAGCGAAATGAGCGCCGTGTACCCGGCGTTCAAAGCCAAGGCGTTTCTCAAACATGCCCAGGACGGACTCGCTGAATTATCAGTGATGCAACGCATGGCCCGCGTCAGCGAAAGCCTGCACGCCGTGTTGCCGCTGGATTACGAAGATTCCCTCGAAGTGCTTTTCGAACTTGCGCCAAGACTGAACAGCGGATTCGTCAGCATGTGCCTGCCGCACTACGTCGCGAGCTACGGCGGCCACGCCTTCGACACCTCCATGGACGCCCTGAAGTACTTCACCACCTTCGGCTCCTCCGAATTCGCCATCCGCCACTTTCTGCGCAGCGACCTGGAACGCTCGCTGGAGCTGATGCACGACTGGACCCACGACGAAAACCACCACGTTCGACGCCTCGCCAGCGAAGGCAGCCGCCCTCGCCTGCCCTGGTCGTTTCGGTTGGAAGCGGTTCAGGCAGATCCACAGTTGGCCGCCGGGATACTGGATCGGTTGAAGGCGGATGAGAGTTTGTACGTGCGCAAGTCCGTGGCGAATCATCTGAATGACGTGACCAAAGAGCACCCGGAGTGGGTGTTGGACACGATTGAAGGTTGGTCGCTGGAGAACAAGCACACGGCGTGGATTGCCAAGCATGCGTTGCGGAGTTTGATTAAGCAGGGGGATATGCGGGCGCTGACGGTGATTGGCGCGGGGGCAAAGGCTGAGGTTGAGTTGTTGGATGTGCGGGTTGAGCCGGCGGTGGTCAGGTTGGGCGAAGCGATTACGTTGTCGTTTGTGGTGAAGTCGACGGTGGCGCATGAGCAGCGGTTGGTGATTGATTATGCGATTGACTATGTGAAGGCGAATGGCGGGGTTTCGGGGAAGGTTTTTAAGTTGAAGACGGTGGAGTTGGCTGGGTTTGGGGAGTTGGTTGTGGGGCGGCGGCAGGTGATTAGGGATTTTACGACGCGGAAGCATTTTGTGGGGCGGCATGGGATAAAAATGATAGTAAATGGGGAGGTGCTCGCTAGTATCGCGTTCGACCTCAACAACGGGTAACGAGTCATTGAGTAAATTTTTTCACGTTATTTTCCTCACATCCTTGTTAAGTTGCTAAACATGTCAAAAAGTCGTGACGATTTCACGAATCGAACCAAAAATGATCTCGCAATGCGCGCGAGCTATCTGTGTTCTTACTGCAAATGTTCAACTGTCGGACCAAGCGACGAGGCTTCAAATGCCGTTACGATGGTGGGCGTAGCGGCTCACATCGCCGCCGCGGCTCCAGGCTCTGGTGCCCGCCGTTATGACCCCGATATGACGCCATCAGAGCGTTCGCATATAGATAACGGGATATGGTTGTGCGGGACGTGCAGCGTCCTCATTGATAGGGATGAAAGACGCTTCTCGGTTAGTTACCTTAAAGAACTCAAGTACCAGCATGAGGCGTCTCGTCGAATACATGGGCAGGGAGGAACCGATTCAGAAGAAATCATTGCTATTGGTCCGCATCTTATTGCCGTGGGATCAGTTATGCAGTCTAACCCCGAAGGAACCCGCGTTCGGATCTCCCATTTTTTGCGGGGCACCATTCGCGATCTTTGGTCACTGAGCCAAGACTTGAACAAATGGCCGCACGAGCGTCGTTATGTCCTGTTAAACGAACTTGGTTATGGGGGACTGATGGTTGAAGCCCCAAGCATCGAGCGCACAAATCAGGGTTACGAGGTTCAGTTTACCCTCCAAGCTCAAATACAACGAAGGGATACCAACCAAATAAAAACATCCTGCGCCAATACGTTAAAAATGCTCACCGGACTTGAGGCTTGCGTTCAGATTATTGAATCCACTTTGGGTATGGCATGCGGGACTTGGTTCGCCGATCTTGAACAAGGCACTGATGTTTCTGATCTTTATTGGCGATACTTCGGGTCGCCATGGTTCAGCGGGCTTGTAATGATGGAAATGATCCGACTATCTTCCGTTCCATCGAAGCCGCGCCGCGGCTCTGACGTCATTACGCCCATGGCTTGCGTTAATCGCATCAACCGTGTCGAAGTTCCCACGTTCGACTTGATCAATCAGCGCCTGTCTATTTCTGTAGATATTGAGCTGGAAGGAATTGGTAACTGGAAAGGAATGTTATCAATATACATTTCAACTGCGGAGGATTTACTCGCATCCAGAGAGAGCGCTGCAAAATCTGGATTGCTGGTTAAGCCGACTCAGAAGACTAGCGTTACCGCGATTGAGGTGAGTGACCCTAGGCTCATAGCACTAATAAAAAGTTGGCGATGACATCTATTAAAAGCCGAAACAGGTTTATTTTCTCAATATCAGTTCCTTGAAGTCTATCTCTTCATAGCCCCCAACCCTCCCATTGTAGAGACAGATCGAGGATGCACTCAGTTCGGATTGCAAAAAATCAACAAGCATTCTGAGCTTGCAGTTTTCATACATAGAGGTCGGATGTACTACCGTTGCCTTGCCAGGATCACTATCGTAAATTCTGACGTGAAACTCATCCATTTCATTCCGAATCACGTAGTTGAAACCACGGTACTCATATCCCGCGTCGTGGTCGACATCATCGAAGCGTGTAGTGTTTACAATTCTCAAAATGAATTTCCATGATCCGACTCGCGCCAACCAAACGTGTTGCGACGCTCAGGTGGCGAACGAGAACAGCCTCGTGAGGCGCTTCATTCGGGGGTGAGGCTGGAGGTCAAAAGCACGCTACTCACCAACTACCGTAAGGGATACCGTACTTCTCGATGTACCGCTTGGCCTTTTCGCTCACCGGATAAGCGTAACGCCCTTCGTTCTGACCTTGGCTCGGCCCCAGCGGCTCAATTTCAGCCTGCGCTCGAGCGACTTTGACCGGGTGGTGGCAAGAGTCTCTTACCCAAACCTGCACAACACCACCGGGGGCCAACCCTAAATAAACCGACGCCATAAATCTTGCTTCTTGATCAGGCGTCTGCGGGCAACGTTGATTGACGGACGCCACCATCAACTGCCTGGCTTCCTCTGGTATTTCTACCCATGCCTGCCACGTTTTCTGTTCGACAATCGATTGCCAACGGACCCAGATGCGAGCAGGCAAATCTGCTCCCACCACTCTCCTTCCGCTGCCGCCTACCCCACCTGTCCAACCTCGGGCGGACTCCGTGCCATCTTCAGGCTCTCCCCCCGCAGCGGTGCCGCCGCCGGTTTTGTAGAAAATCCTGCCGTTAATGTCTTGAACAGAACTGTTTTCTACCCAGACTTTCATGTAATCCGGCTCGGTAAACGCCAACTCCCACCACTCGGATTTCGGGTCATTTTTTGCTGAAAGTGGATCCGCAGACTGGCACCCAGTAATGAACAGCGCGCATAGCAGGGCAAAAAATACTTTCATCACCAAAGTTTCCAGTCAGCTACATGGGGGTGTTGTACGCGAATCGAGTCCGGCGTCGGGGCATTGATGTAAACGGCACGGACGCCACTGCCATCTCTGCGCCCGAGAGGATGGTTCCAATTTGCAGACATGTGAATGTACTTCAGCTTCAGCAATTGATCTTCTTGGATTGAGGTGTCGTAACTACCCGCCAGAAATCGATCACACAGCGCTTGAAGCTCTGCGGGCACTTCCAACTCAGGCGTATCGGGAATGTCTTGGAACCGAACGCCCTTCTCTTTCGCCAATCGGTGCATCACTCGTAGATATACCCTGGAGAGCATGCCACTCACAGGACGCTTGAGTTGCACGGCGGCATATACGCGCTTCATACGTGGGCTGAGCCGTTCCTGCCGATCAATTGGCAGAAGAAGGGCATCAGGCGTGACGATCTCCAGCATCTCTGCTGGCCATCCTTTGGCGAGCCACTGCGCCTTCACCGTCACGGCATCACGGTAGATCGAAGTAGTGGAGACGTCGGTAAATTGCGACACCTCAAGCGTTTGCATCGGACTGACGAGCACGCACTCTTGGACTTCATCGCGGTAGCCACCGCCGATGTCGGAATGAACCCCGGGCAGAGTTATTTCCAAGTGATCCGCTTTAACGCGGCTCAGAGCGAAGTTAGCCCGATATTCGTCACGCGCGGATAACTGCACGACATCAGTGAAGAAGCGGCGGTCGAGGTAAAGTTTGATTCCTGTTGCGATGGGACTTTTGATATCCCCCAGATTCGACCAGCCAGCAATGGATGGCACCGTATCAAAAAGGCCAATAAAACCCATGTTGATGCTGCTTTTGTACTCTTCGATGAAGGTCCGGCTGAGGGCGTAGGCGTTGCTGCGCAACACTTCCCCGAGTGGCCCCTGCTTTCCACGTACGACCTCGTTGGCAAAGTGTCTTGCTGCAGCAGCACCACGGCTGAAGCCGAACGCATCAAAGGTCAGGGACGTAATTTCACTATTGGGATTGTTGTCCAACACGTCCTTGATACGCGTTTTGATCTCTGCGAACGACAACTGAACACGGCCCGCCACGCCTGTTTCGCCTCGGCCAGTACCACCACCTAACGTACTGTCCTTCTTGCCTGACTGAGTTCCTATTCCCTCGATGTAAATCATCCGGAACGCTTGCTTTTGCAAACTATCCCCTTCGGCCTTTTGAGGTGCGAAGTACAGTTCGCTCAGTTTCTGAACATTGGTGGTGTCGTTGGCGTAGCTGCTGTCCGGATCCCTCATGTAGGGCTGACAGCTAGCAGGAATATCCTGCGGCGCAATGGGATGCTGCGCCCCACACAGCAACCCAGCCGCCGTGTTGTTCGCATTATTCCCAGTGCCATCAAAGAAAACCCCAATCCTCAACGCAATCCCGATTTTCTCAGGTTCGCGCGCAGGTTCTTTCCCGTGTTTCTCATATTCCGCCCAGCGCTGGGCGTGAATATCGACGGGTTTGGCTTCTTCGTAGCGGTGGTTTTTAGGGGGGTTGGGTACGTAGCCACTCATCCGTGATTCCTGGTTCTGATCCTTGAGAACGGCCCGAAGGGTGACAGCCGAGGCTGGGAGGCGCAAGGCGTGGCCGTGTGCCAGCCAGGGTGTGACAGCGGGGTTCGACGAGGGTTTCCCCTCGTCGGGGTGGGGGTTAGCTGGCGATTACGACGTTATCCAGCGCTTGGTTGACGGCGATTTCACCGAGCATCACGACTTGGGCGATGCCCAGTGCGGTTTTGCGGTGGGCGGTGTCGAGGACGGCGGCGAAGTTGTTGAGCATTTCGCTGGCGGAGCCGAGGGTTTCGCTGGCGTTGGCCAGGAGGGATTCGGTGTCGTACTTCGGGTTGGCGAGGTACATGCGTTCCGGCTCCTGAGCGTTGGCCATGATTTGGCTGGCGGGTTTGAGGTAGTGGTCGAGGGCGCGCTCGGCGGCTTCGTGGAATTGCTTGGAGTCGGGGGATTCGTAGGGGGATGTCGAGTCGGTTTCTGGTGGGTTCGGCGTTACTTTGAACATGGTGAAACTCCTAGTTAATAAAAAGGAGCCTTCACATTCGCTACCAAACGAAGGTGGCGGCCATACGCGGGTTGGTAGACCGGTAACTAGGACCCGGCACACCCGAAGGTGTCCTGCGCATGGCCACCATTGAGCAGAGACCCGATGAGGTCTGCGAACGGTTCGCGATGCGACTAGTTATGGCGGGCTACCAAACCCGATCGCTGTTTTTCAGCGACCGACAGACGATAGAACCCGCGCCCTAGACGCACAAGCCGGCGGATTCTGGCTTAGTCGTAGGTAACGGCGCAAGGCGTTGTAGGGTTTCGGTGGTTACTTGAGGCTTCGTTTAAACAGTGGTGGCTTTACTGTTTATTTCGATCAGTGGTTGATGGTGTGACTGGGTGGGCATCTTCGCGAGCAAGCTCGCTCCCACAGGGATTTGTGGCCGGTTTGGGACTTGTGGTGGTTGGGCTGGCGTCTTCGCGAGCAGGCTCGCTCCCACAGGTTTTTTGTTGGGCTCTGGGTTCGTGGCGGCTGGGCTGGCGTCATCGCGGGCAAGCCCGGCTCCCACAGGGATTGGGTGATGGTTAGGGTCGGTGGCGCGTCATGTTGATGAGGGCAGAACGTCCACCATTTGGCGCCGGGCGCTCTTCGATAGAGAACGGCACGAAGCCAAGTTTCGGGTAGAGCAACAAGCCAGCAGTGTTTTCGTTGAAGCAGGACAGTTGCACTTCTTTGGCCTGATATTTTTCAAAACCCACTGCGGTCATGGTTTCGACGATGTACCGCGCAACACCTTGACCACGGGCGTAGGGCGCGACGATGACGTTGCCGATGCAGCAGATGCCATCGTGCTCAGCGCGGTAGAAGTTGGCGAAGCCGACGAACTCGCCGTTGGCCAGAAAAGCCGTGGAGTCGAAGCGCTGGCTGATCGCGCTGTGCATTTGCTCTTCCGTCAGCGGGAAGTTGGCTTTCGGGAACATGAAGAACAGCTCTTGTTCGCCTTGAGGAAAGCTGCAGAGGGTGTTGACGTCGTCGGCCGTCACTGGCCGGTGGGTGAAATTCATCGCTGCCCTGCCCTCACTTTTTACCTGCCAGATGATGCGCAACCAAGGCGTTGGCATGGCCATGGCCCATGCCGTGTTCATCCTTGAGCCACGCCACCAGTTCCATGTGTTTCTTGTCGGTGATACCGGCGAGCAGGTTTAGCCAGTGATCAATGGGCTGGCCGTATTTTTTCTCGATGGAGGGGAAGTACGACGCCGGGCCTTTTACCTTGTTGTCTTCGCTCATGCTGCAAGCTCCCTGTGGTCACGACGGAGGGTCGGCGGACGCTCCTTGTCGGCAGGTCATAGAGTGGACGCGAAGTGCGGTTCCGGCAACTGCCCCGCTCTGCCAGACGCCACAAAATCCTGTGGGAGCGAGCTTGCTCGCGAAGGGGCCGTGTCAGCCGACATCATCAGAGGCTGACACACCGCTTTCGCGAGCAAGCTCGCTCCCACAGGGGTTGTAGTGGATCAGGGTTATTCGGTGCGGCCCGGCAGCATCCGCACGAGGGTGTTATCCCGCACCCAATAATGGTGAAACAGCCCCGCCGCGGCGTGCAGGCCGATCAGCCAGTAGCCGGTGCTGCCCAGCAGTTCGTGCCAGTACTTCAGTTGTTTGGCAAAGTCCGGGTCGATGGCCACGGGTGCCGGGACGTGGAAGCCGAAGTACGGGAAAGGTTTGTCGGCGGCGGCGAGCATCAGCCAGGCGAGGATCGGCGTGGCGATCATCAGCACGTACAGCGCCAGGTGCATCAGGTGCGAAATGCCGGTCTGCCATGCCGGTGGCTTGGGCGTGATCGGCGGACGCGGCGTGAGACGGCCGAGCAGACGCAACCACACCAGCGCGAAGATGCCCGTGCCGAACAAACCATGAAAGCCCATTAGCAGGCCGCGCGCTTCGCTGCCCTTGGGCATGAAACCCTTGATTTCGACGCAAGCGTAAACGCCGATGAACAACGCCAGCATCAGCCAGTGCAGGGTGATTGAGAGTTTTCCGTAACGGGTTACGGCGATGTCGCGGGACATAAGCTGCGCCTCTTGATTGTCATGAGTGACGGCCAATTCGTTCGACCGCCTCGCTCCGGTTGTTGGGCGAACCGACGGCGTTACCCTGCCCGCCCAGTCTTAAGAGAGTCTGAAGACAGACCCTCAGGTTAACCTTTTTTTACCTTCAGACTTCGTTAAGAAATGGCTTGGATACTTCGCTCAAATCTATTGAGGGAGGCGTTCTGCCCATGCCCGAATTTGACTGGAACATCCCCCTGCCCCTGCGCTTCGGTCAAGCCGAAACACCGCAGATGACACTGACCGGCGCGCTACCCGAGGACACTCTGCGAGCGACGTTTGAAAGCTTTATCCAGCAACGCTTTCGCAAGGCCCACGGCGCCGACATCCGACACTTTATGCCCGAGCTGTTCGGCATGCACAACGGCGACGGCGAGTTGTGCGCGGTGGCCGGGGTGCGTCGTGCCCATCAGGAGCCGCTGTTTCTCGAGCGCTATCTGGATGAGCCGATCGAGCCGTTGATCAGCGCGGCGGCAGATCGTCCGGTCGAGCGCAGCGCCATTGTCGAAGTCGGCAACCTCGCCGCCAGCGACACCGGTAGTGCGCGGCTGAGCATCATCGCCATCACCTACCTGCTGGCGATGGGCGGCCTGGAATGGGTGACGTTCACCGGCAACATCGGGCTGGTCAACAGTTTCCATCGCCTGGGTTTGAAGCCAGTGACATTGTGCGCCGCTGATCCGGAACGATTGGGTGACGAGCGTCAACACTGGGGCAGTTATTACGAAAGCAAGCCTTGGGTGCATGTCGGCAACATCCGCGCCGGCTTCATCCATCTGCGCAATATCGGTCTGTTTACCCGCCTGGGTTTGCCGAGTTCGATTGAAGGAGCCTGTCATGTCGCTTGAATTGCAACGTTTCCAGGAAACCCTGCGCGACCATGCCCGGCGCAATGACCACGCGACCGCCCTGTGGGGCGACACGCTGAAACTCGATTACGCCACGCTGTACGCCGAGGTGCTGTATCGCCAGGAGCGTTTGCGCGATGAGCAGGCGCAGGTGATTGCGCTGGCGTTGGACAATGGCGTCGACGCGATGCTGTGGGATCTGGCCGTGCTGTTTGAAGGCCTGACCTGTGTGACCTTGCCGCCGTTTTTCAGCCCGGCACAGCGCGCCCATTGTCTGGAACAGAGCCAGGCCGAACGGGTGATCGCCGAGCCGGAACTGGGCGCCGAACTGCTCGCAGCTGGCTATGAACAACGTGGCGAGTTCTGGTGCCGCGCGTTCAGTGGCCCCAGTCGCATGCCCGCCGGCACCGCGAAACTCACCTTCACCTCCGGCACCACCGGCACGCCGAAAGGTGTGTGCCTGAGTGCCGACAGCCTGCTGCGGGTTGCACGGGAGCTGCATCAGGCCAGCGACGCGACCGGCCCGCAGCATCATCTGGCGCTGTTGCCGTTGGCGATTCTGCTGGAGAACCTCGGCTGTTATGCCGCGCTGTATGCCGGTGCGACGCTCAGTTTGCCGAGCCAGAAAACCCTCGGCATTCAGGGCGCCAGTGGCGTCGACATTCCGCGCTTGCTCGGTTATCTGGCCAGCCGTGCGCCGGAGAGTCTGATCCTGGTGCCGCAGTTGCTGTTGTTACTGGTCAGCGCCGCCGAACAGAAAGCCTTCGACCCGCAAACCCTGCGCTTTGCCGCTGTCGGCGGTGCGCGAGTGTCGGAGGATCTGCTGCACCGCGCGCAACGGCTCGGGCTGCCGGTTTACGAAGGCTATGGCTTGTCCGAATGCGCCTCGGTGGTGTGCCTCAATCGCCCCGGCGCACGGCGTCCGGGCAGCGTCGGCCGACCGCTGCCGCACGTTGAAGTGCGCCTGGCCGAGGACGGCGAGGTGCTGATCAAGGGCTCGACGTTGCTCGGTTATCTGGGCGATGCGCCGTACGCCGATGAGTGGTGGCCCAGTGGTGATCTGGGCGAGTTCGACCCGGAAGGGTTTCTGTACCTCAAGGGCCGCAAGAAGCACCAGTTCGTCACCAGCTTCGGGCGCAACGTCAACCCGGAATGGGTCGAGTCGGAACTGACCCAACGCCGCCACATCGCCCAGGCCTTCGTCTACGGCGAAGCAATGCCGCACAACCACGCCCTGCTCTGGCCGCACCGGGCCGACTGCAGCGACGCCGAACTGGCCGCTGCTGTCGCCGAAGCCAACGAAGCCTTGCCCGATTACGCCCAGGTGCATCAGTGGACGCGCCTGCCGCAACCCTTTACCGCCGCCAATGGCTTGCTCACCGCCAATGGCCGCCCGCGCCGCGACGCCATCGTCGCGCAGTATCACGCCCAATTGACTGAATCCGCTGTTTCCGAGGAGTCCGCATCATGAGTTTTTTCGACACCCTGCAAGAAGCCACGCAACAGGAGCGCCACGAACTGTTCAACCTGCCGATCATCGTCGATGCCCTGCAAGGCAAGGTCAGCCTCGACAGCTATCGGGCCTTCCTCGCGCAGGCGTATTACCACGTGCGCCACACCGTGCCGTTGATGATGGCTTGCGGTGCGCGCCTGCCAACGCGCCTGGAATGGCTGCGCAAAGCGGTGGCCGAATACATCGAAGACGAATACGGCCATGAACACTGGGTGCTCAATGATATTGCCGCGTGTGGCGGCGACCGCGATGCGGTGCGCGACGGCCAGCCGTCGTTGCCAATCGAACTGATGGTGAGTTTTCTCTACGACCTGATCGCTCGCGGCAATCCGGTGGGCCTGTTCGGCATGGTCAATGTGCTCGAAGGCACCAGCATTGCCTTGGCGACCCATGCGGCGGGCAGCATTCGCGAGCGTCTGGCGCTGCCGGACAGCGCATTCAGCTATCTGAACTCGCACGGTTCGCTGGACATCGAGCACATGCAGACCTATCGCCGTTTGATGAATCAGCTGGAAGATCCGCAGGATCAGGCGGCGGTGATTCACGCCTCGAAAGTCGTCTATCGCTTGTACACCGACATGTTCCGTGGCCTGCCGCGTGACGCGGAGGCTCAACATGCAGCTGCGTGATGCACGTGTGGTCTTGACCGGCGCCAGCGGTGGCATCGGCCTCGCGATTGCCGAGGCCCTGTGCGCCGCCGGTGCCAGGGTGCTGGCCGTGGCGCGACATCAGGAGGCGCTGGCGCCGTTGCTGGCGCGCTATCCCGACACGCTGTGCTGGGTCGCCGCCGACCTGACCTTCCTCAGCGACCGGCGCAAAGTGCTGGCCGCCGCCGAAGCCATCGGCGGCATCAACCTGCTGATCAACGCGGCCGGGGTCAATCACTTCGCCATGCTCGAACAGCTTGATGACAGCGAGATCAACGCGATGCTCGCGGTGAATATCAGCGCGCCGATCTGCCTGACCAAGTTGCTGCTGCCACTGCTCAAAGAGGCCGACAGCGCCATGGTAGTCAATGTCGGCTCCACCTACGGCTCGATCGGCTACGCCGGTTATGCCAGTTACTGCGCGACCAAGTTCGCCCTGCGCGGTTTCTCCGAAGCGCTGCGCCGGGAGCTGGCCGACACCCGGGTCAACGTGCTGTATGTCGCGCCCCGCGCCACCCGCACGTCGATGAACAGCGCGGCGGCGCAGGCCTTGAACGATGCGCTCAAGTCCAACGTCGATGACCCGCAAACCGGGGCTTCGGCGGTGGTCCACGCGATTGCCGGCGACCGCCGCGACCTGTATCTGGGCTGGCCGGAACGCTTCTTCGTGCGCCTCAACAACTTGCTGCCGCATCTGGTGGATCGCGGCTTGCGCAAGCAATTGCCGCTGATCCGCCGCCTCAGTGAAAAACCTGACAACGAGTCCCTCAAACCATGAAAAAACTTAGCGCATGTCTGTTGTTCGCCGCCCTCAGCCAAAGCGTCTGGGCGCTGGAACCGGCCGATCAGCAACGCCTCAACGGTATCCAGCAGAGTTGGGCGCATATCCAGTACGAAGTGGCAGAGAAACAGCGCGCTGCCGCGTTCGAGCAACTGTCGTCCGACGCCAGCGCCTTCGCCACCCAGCGTCCGTCGGTGGCCGAAGCGTGGATCTGGAAAGGCATCGTCACCAGCAGTTGGGCCGGTGCCCAGGGCGGGCTCGGCGCCCTGGGCAAGGCCAAGGACGCCAAGGCCGATCTGGAAAAAGCCCTGAGCCTCGACCCCAAGGCCCTGCAAGGTTCGGCCTACACCAGCCTCGCCGCTCTGTATGATCGCGTTCCGGGCTGGCCGATCGGTTTCGGCGACAGCGACAAGGCCGAGCAACTGCTCAAACAGGCCCTGCAACTCAATCCCGATGGCATCGACAGTCTGTACTTCTGGGGCGATCACCTCTACCGTCAGAAGCGCTACGCTGAAGCCAAGGCAGCTCTGCTCAAAGCCCAGCAAGCCGCGCCACGTGCGGGCCGTGAAAGCGCCGACGCCGGGCGTCGCAAAGAGATCGCCGCCCTGCTGGTGGACGTGAACAAGAAACTCGATTGACAGGAGTCCGTGTGCGTTTATTACTGATCGAGGATGATGTGGCGCTGGGTGAAGGCATTCATCAGGCGCTGGGGCGCGAGGGCTACACCGTCGACTGGCTCAAGGACGGCAGTAGTGCCTTGCATGCGCTGCTCAGCGAAACCTTCGATGTCGCCGTGCTGGATCTCGGTCTGCCGCGCATGGACGGCCTCGAAGTCCTGCGCCGTCTGCGTGACAGCGGTTCGAACCTGCCGGTGCTGATTCTCACGGCCCGCGATGCCACCGAAGACCGCATCGCCGGGCTCGACGCCGGGGCCGATGATTATCTGATCAAGCCGTTCGACCTCGCCGAACTCAAGGCGCGCCTGCGCGCCTTGTTGCGCCGCAGCGCCGGGCGCGCCCAGGCGCTGATCGAACATGCCGGCATCAGCCTCAACCCCGGCACCCAGCAGGTCAGTTATCAGGGCCAGCCCGTGGCCCTGACACCCAAGGAATATCAGTTGCTGCACGAACTGCTGTCACCGCCGGGCCGGGTGATGACCCGCGATCAACTGATCCAGCTGCTGTATGGCTGGAACGAAGAAGCGGAAAGCAACACCCTCGAAGTGCACATCCATCACCTGCGCAAGAAATTCTCCACCGACCTGATCCGCACCATCCGTGGTGTGGGTTATCTGGTGGAGGAGCGCCGATGACCTCGATCCGCCGCCGCACGCTGACCCTGATCATTGGCCTGTTGCTGGCCGGGCTGGCGGTGCTCAGCACCTTCAACCTGCACGACAGCAACCACGAAATCGCCGAGGTCTACGACGCGCAACTGGCGCAGAACGCACGCCTGTTGCAGGGGGTGATGCGCATGCCGTTGGCCGGTAACGATCACTCGCAGTTGTATCAGGCGTTCAATCAGGCCTTGAGTGAAGCGGCACCGCGAGTCGACGGTCACCCTTACGAAGGCAAGATCGCCTTTCAGGTGTGGAACCCCAAAGGTGAGGTGCTGGTGCACACCACCAGCGCGCCCTCCTTCACTGTACCGCCGACCCAGCCCGGTTTCAGCGATGTGGTGGATTTGAAAAATCGCCAGTGGCGCGCGTTCCTGCTTGAAGACAAACAGAACGGCCTGCGCATCTGGGTCGGTGAGCGAAATGACGTGCGCACCGATCTGGTCGACCGCATCGTCCGCCACACCCTGTGGCCCAACGTGATGGGCAGCCTGATCCTCGCCGGCATGGTCTGGCTGGCCATCGGCTGGGGCCTCAAGCCACTGGCGAACATGGCTGCCACCCTGCGCGCCCGGCACAGTGGTTCACTGGAGCCGCTGCAACTGACCCCGCTGCCCAGCGAACTGGAACCGATGCAAGCGGCGCTCAACCGCATGCTCGCGCAGATTCAGGAGGTGCTCGGCCGCGAACGCCGCTTCATCGCCGACGCCGCCCACGAAATGCGCACGCCGCT
>NZ_QAIU01000457.1:10941-18438 GCF_003061205.1 Pseudomonas sp. HMWF006 | reverse complement strand
GGCAGGCGTCGACCGCACCAGCCGTCTGGTCAACCAGTTGCTGACCATGGCGCGCCTGGAGCCCAGACCCGACCCGCCGCCCCTGCAACGCATCGACCTCAGCGAAACCGTGCGCAACAGCCTCGTGCAACTGACACCGTGGCTGTTGAGTAAACAGCTGGAGCTGGCTTTCGACGACAGCGCGCAACCGTTCAACGTCATGGCCAGTGCCGCCGCGATCGACATTGCCCTGAACAACCTGATCACCAATGCCGCCAACTTCTCTCCGGAACACGGGGTGATCACTGTCAAGCTGAGTCAGGCCGAAGGTTTCTACCATCTGAGCGTCGAGGATCAGGGACCGGGCATTGATGACGCGGACCAGGCGCGGTTGTTCGAACGTTTCTACAGCCGAGGCAATGCGCAAGGAGCAGGTCTGGGGCTGACCATCGTCAACACCATCGCCACACGCCTGGGCGGACGAATCACCTTGGCCAATCGGGCCGAGGGAGGCCTGCGCGCGACGTTGTCGATCCCCGAGAGGTCATCGCACCCCGCTTCGCCGCGCAGCACCCGTGAGCCGCCGGGCCGAGCATGACAGCGGCGCGAGGAGCGCCATCATCGCCTCAGATCAGTGGCCGCGTGCCGATCTGATCCAGATCAGATCGCGGCGTTGCCATCGGCGTAGAACAGACCTCAGCGCACTCCCCCGCGCGTTGCTCGTTCAGCCGATGGAGGCTCACCTCATGCTCACTGTCAAAGACCACAACGACCGCGCAGCGGCGGCTTATGCCGCGCACAACGGTGAATACTGGATCGAATCGCTCAAGGACGGCCGACACGTCTTGATCCGCGCTTTGGCCGCCAAGGACCGCGAGCGCGAGTACGCGTTCATCAAGCGCTTGTCGCCCGAATCCCGGCATATGCGCTTTCTCGCGCAGATCAGCGAACCGGGCACGGCGCTGCTCGATCAGTTGATGGACATCGACTACAAGCAACGCGCGGCCTTCATCGCGCTGGTGCACGAAAACGGCGAGTTGATCGAAATCGGCATCAGCCGCTACGCCGCGACGGGCGAAGAGGATTGTGAATGCGCGGGGACGGTCGCCGATGAATGGACCCAACTGGGCCTGGCCACGCTGCTGATGGAACACTTGATCAAGGCCGCCCGCCGCAACGGTTTCAAGCGTATGTACTCGGTGGACTCGGCCAGCAACACGGCCATGCGCGACCTGGCCAGATCCCTGGGCTTCGAAACCCACGGCGACCCTGATGACACCCGTCAGGTCATTCATCGCCTGAGCCTGTAGCGAATCCTGCGCCCCGCCGTCTTCAACGCTGCGGGGCGCAGCACCGGTCAGGGTGTAATCGCCACTTTCATCACGCCATCGCGCTGATGACCGAACAACTCATACGCGGCCTCGATATCGTCGAGTTTGAAATGGTGGGTCACCAGGGGCGACAGATCGACGCCGCCGCTTTGCACCACCGCCATCAATCGCCGCATGCGTTCCTTGCCGCCGGGGCACAGGGTACTGACGATGCTGTAATCGCCCAGTCCCGCCGCAAAAGCATCATAGGGAATGCGCAAATCCGAAGCGTAGACCCCCAGGCTCGACAACCGTCCGCCCGGACGTAACACCCGCAGCGCTGACTCGAATGTGCCCTGGGTGCCCAAGGCTTCGATGGACACATCGACGCCACGCCCGTCGGTCAACGCCATGATCTGCTTGACCACGTCACCGTTCTTGAAATTGACCACATGGGTCGCGCCCAACTGACGAGCGACAGTCATGCGCTCGGCCACCGTATCGACGCCGATAATGACGCTCGCGCCCTTGAGTCGCGCCCCGGCCACCGCGCAGAGCCCGATCGGGCCCAGTGCGAAAACCGCCACCGTGTCGCCGATACTGACCTCGCCACGCTCGGCACCGGAAAACCCGGTGGACATGATGTCCGGGCACATCAGCACTTGCTCGTCGCTCAATCCGTCGGGGATCGGGCACAGGTTGGCCAATGCATCAGGGACCAACACGTACTCGGCCTGGCAGCCGTCGATGATGTTGCCGAATTTCCAGCCGCCGGTGGCGCGAAAGCCGTGGCGGGTGTCCGGGCCGTCCTGGGAGCCGCAGCCGCAAAGGCAGGCGTAGCTTTGGCCACTGGGGGTGATGGCGCCGGCGATCACTCGCTGGCCTTCGGTAAACCCGCGAACCTGTGAGCCGAGCTTTTCGATCACCCCCACCGGCTCGTGACCGATGGTCAAGCCTTTGGCCACCGGATACTCGCCGCGCAGGATGTGTACGTCGGTGCCGCAGATCGTGGTGGTGGTGATCCGCACCAGTGCGTCCAGCGGACCGACGTCGGGGATCAGCTTGTCATCCAGTACGATGCGATTCTTTTCGACGAATATCGCCGCTTTCATCATGGCCATGAGCGAGGCTCCTGCGCAGGTCGGTTCAGTGAGTTCAGCACCTCTCACAGGCTGCGCCGTGCTCACCGGTGCAAGGTTGATAACAATCAACAATTGCGCAATTGCGCCGGTCACTGCCATCCGTCGGGCGCGCGCATGGCGCTGTCGCGTCATTGACAAAGATCAAGCTGCGCCCGGCTACCCGGAGCAGCATGACCCTACGCCTCTGTCGCCGTTGCGCCCACGCATCCCGGCCATCCCCACAGGAGATTCGTCATGTCCGAGCAAGCACGCTTCATGCTGGTGGCTTCACCCCTGATGAAAAACAGCCCCGCATTCGACCGGGCGGGCGCGCTGGCCAAGGCCTCGGGCGCGGCGCTGCATATCGTCGCGTTCGATTACCTGGAAGGCCTGGCAACCGCCGGACTGGTCAATGAACAGGCGCTCGAACAGATGCGCCTGGGCTATGTCGAACGCCATCGTCAATGGCTGGAAGACCAGGCCCGGCCGATGCGCCACCTCGGCGTCACGGTGACGACGGAAGTGGTGTGGGTCGACAATCCGTTGCGCGAGATCCAGATTCACCTCAAGGAACAACCCATGGCCCTGCTGATCAAGGATCTGCAGCACGCCTCGTTCATGTCGCGGCTGATGTTCACGCCGCTGGATATCCATTTGCTGCGTGAGTGCCGGGTGCCGCTGCACTTTGTCAGCCATGTGCAACATGCCAGGCCGCGGCGGATCGTGGCGGCGGTCGATCCGTTTCATCGTGACGATCAGTACGCCGATTTCAACGACCGTATCCTGCGCGAGGCCGTCAAACTGGCCAGCCTCTGCGACGCCGAGCTGGATGTGGTCTATGCCTATGACTTGTCCTCGATCAGCGCCGACGAGTTCGGCTTCGGCAATCCCTCGGCGTTTTTCAAGGTGGGCAACGCGAAAGCGCTGTTCGATGCACAAGGCGATGCATTCCGTGAGCTGGCCGAGCGCAACGGCATCCCGCCGGAACGCCAGCACATGGTCATGGGCAACCCGGCCAAGGTGCTGTGCAGCTATGCCGATGCCTATGACATCGACGTGATCGTCATGGGCCGCATCGGCCATCGTGGCCTGGGCCGGTTGATTGGCAGCACGGTGGAGCAGTTGCTGTACAAAATGCCGTGCAGTGTCTGGGTGGTGTCGCCGCAACTGATAGAGCAAACCAGTTAAGCCCTGCCCACATTCAGGCAGGCGCTGCGGCACGCTGCGATCTTTTGATCCTGCTTGAAAGATCGGGATCAACAGACCGCAGCGCCTACAGGGAATGTCATCCGGACTGACCGCGCAGCAACCCCTGCTCCGCCTCGCACAGGCCCACCACATAATCCCAGACCACCCGCAACCGCACCGATTTGTGCAACTCGCGCCGCGTGCTGATCCAGTAACTGCGCTCGATGCCCTCGTCCGGCAGCAGCGGCACCAGGCCGGGATCGGCTGCTGCCATGTAGCACGGCAGCACGGCGATCCCCAGTCCCGAACGCGCCGCTTCCTGCTGGGCGATGACACTGGTGCTGTGAAACACCACGCGCGGGCTGCGGCAGAAGCTGTTGAGGAACATCAGTTCCTGGCTGAACAGCAAATCATCGACGTAACCGATCCACGCCTGTTTCCCCAGGTCTTCACGGCTGTGCAGCGGCGGCGCGTTGTCGAGATAGGCCTGGCTGGCATACAGCGCCAAACGGTAGTCGGTGAGCTTGCGCGTTACCAGCATGTCCGCTGCCGGGCGCTCCAGATGAATACTGATCTCCGCCTCGCGGTTGAGGATGCTGACAAAGCGCGGCACGGCGACCAGCTCCACTTCCAGCCCCGGATAGCGCTCGAACAGGCCGATCATGCGACTGGCGAGAAACTTTACCCCGAGGCCCTCGGTGACGCCGACGCGGATCTTGCCCAGTGGCGCGGTGGATTGGGTGATTTCTTCCTGGGCCAGCAGCGCGACGTTTTCCATGGCTTCGGCGTGCTTGAGCAGCGCCTCCCCCGCCGGGGTCATCTCATAGCCTTGGGCGTGCTGCACGAACAGCGCGGTGCCGAGGCTTTTTTCAATGGCCTCGATGTGCCGGGCGACGGTGGCGTGGGTGGTGTTCAAGCGCCTGGCGGCGGTGAGCAGGCGACCGCTGCGTTGCAATTCAAGGAAAAAACGCAGGTCGTTCCAGTCGAACATGGCAGGTCCTTGTCAGCGATGGTCAGGTGAGGCTGTTTGAAAACGCACAGCGGCTGCGCAAAAACTAACATTCTTTTGACGAAAGCTAACAACTAGAGTGTCCAACAATAAAAACAAAAAGTGAGGTCAGGGAATGCAGACTTCCCTTGAGGAATACGATTACATCGTGGTCGGCGCCGGTCCTGCCGGGTGCCTGCTGGCCAATCGACTGTCGGCGGATAAACAGCAGCGCGTGTTACTGCTCGAAGCCGGCGGACGCGACAACTATGCGTGGATTCACATCCCGGTCGGCTACCTGTTCTGCATCGGTAACCCGCGCACCGACTGGTGCTTCAAGACCGAGGCGGAACCCGGCCTGCAGGGCCGCAGCTTGAGCTACCCGCGCGGCAAAGTGCTGGGCGGCTGTTCCTCCATCAACGGCATGATCTACATGCGCGGCCAGGCCAACGACTATGACGGCTGGGCGGCCGAGGGCAATCCGGGCTGGGCCTGGAACGATGTGCTGCCGCTGTTCAAACAAAGCGAAAACCACTTTGCCGGCGCCGCCGAATTTCACGGCGCCAAGGGCGAATGGCGCGTGGAGCAACAGCGCCTGTCGTGGCCGATTCTCGATGCGTTTCGCAGCGCCGCCGAGCAGAGCGGCATCGCCAGCCTCGACGACTTCAATCAGGGCGACAACGAGGGTTGCGGCTACTTTCAGGTCAACCAGAAGGCCGGGGTGCGCTGGAACGCGGCGAAGGCCTTCCTCAAACCGGTTCGCGACCGGGCCAATCTGACGGTGTTGACGGGGGTGGAGGTGGATCGGGTGCTGCTGGAGGACGGTCGCGCCTCAACCGTCAGTGCGCGGCATGCAGGTCAGGTCAAACAGTTCAAGGCCCGCAAGGAGATCGTGTTGTGCGCCGGCTCGGTGGGTTCGCCGAGCATTCTGCAACGCTCCGGTATTGGCCCGCGTCCGTTGCTGGAGCGCCTCGGGATCGGGGTGATTCATGAGCTGTCGGGCGTCGGCGGCAATCTGCAGGATCACCTGCAACTGCGCCTGATCTACAAACTGCAGAACGCCCGCACCCTGAATCAGATCGCCGGCAGTGTCTGGGGCAAGATGGGCATGGGCCTGCGCTATCTGTATGACCGCAGCGGGCCGTTGTCGATGGCGCCGAGTCAGCTCGGGGCGTTTGCCCGATCCGGGCCGGAGCAGACCTCGGCCAACCTCGAATACCACGTGCAACCCTTGTCGCTGGAGCGCTTTGGTGAGCCGTTGCACAGTTTTCCGGCGTTCACTGCGTCGGTGTGTGATTTGCGGCCGCAGAGCCGTGGGCGCATCGAGATTCGTTCGGCGGACCCATCGCAGGCGCCGCTGATCCAGCCCAACTACCTCAGCCATCCCGAGGACCTGCGCGTGGCGGCGGATGCGATTCGTCTGACCCGACGTATCGTCAGCGCACCGGCCCTGCAAGGGTTCAAACCGGTCGAGTACCTGCCGGGCGCCAGCCTGCAAAGTGAAGAAGAATTGCAGCAAGCGGCGGCGAAGATCGGCACGACGATTTTCCACCCGGTCGGCACCTGCCGCATGGGCCAGGACGCGGACTCGGTCGTCGACGCACAACTGCGGGTACACGGCGTGCCGGGCCTGCGTGTTGCCGACGCGTCGATCATGCCGCGCATCACCTCGGGCAACACCTGTTCGCCGACGCTGATGATTGCTGAAAAAGCGGCGCAACTGATCCTGAAACCTACAGTACACATAACCCCTGTGGGAGCGGGCTTGCCCGCGATGACGGTATGACATTCAACATTGAAGTTGGCTGACCCAGCGCAATCGCGGGCAAGCCCGCTCCCACAGGTTTTGGCAGCAGATTCAAGGCATCGCGCATCACCCGGACACGCAACACCAGTGGAACAACAAAAACAATCACTGTGAGGGATACCGATATGTCAGAACACGCTCAGACGCTGGACGCCGCGAGCGGCGCCAGCACCAGCAATGCCACGCAGAAAGTCATCTTCGCCTCGTCCCTGGGGACCGTGTTCGAATGGTATGACTTCTTCCTCTATGGCGCCCTCGCGGCGGTGATCAGCAAGCAGTTTTTCGCCGGGGTCAACGACACCACGGCGTTCATCTTCGCGCTGATGGCCTTCGCGGCCGGGTTTATCGTGCGGCCCTTCGGCGCGCTGGTGTTCGGGCGGCTGGGGGACATGATCGGGCGCAAATACACCTTCCTTGCGACCATCATCCTGATGGGCGTCGCGACCTTCTGCGTCGGCCTGCTGCCGACCTACGCCAGCATCGGCATCGCCGCACCGATCATTCTGGTGGTGCTGCGCATGCTGCAGGGCCTCGCGCTCGGCGGTGAGTATGGCGGCGCAGCCACCTACGTGGCCGAGCACGCGCCGATTGGCAAACGCGGTTTCCACACCAGCTGGATTCAGTCCACCGCGACCCTCGGCCTGCTGCTGTCGCTGCTGGTGGTGCTCGGTTGCCGTTACTTCACCGGCGACCAGTTCGAAGTCTGGGGCTGGCGCATTCCGTTCCTGCTGTCGATTGTGCTGCTGGGCATTTCCACCTGGATTCGCCTGAGCCTGCACGAATCGCCGGCGTATCTGAAAATGAAAGAGGAAGGCAAAACGTCGAAGGCACCGATCCGCGAATCCTTCGGCAAATGGGAAAACCTCAAAGTCGTGCTGATCGCCCTGTTCAGCATCAACGCCGGGCAAGCGGTGACCTTCTACGCGGCGCAGTTCTACGTGCTGTTTTTCCTCACTCAGTTCCTGAAAATGGACCCGGCGGTGGCCAACAGCCTGCTGATTATCAGTGTGGTGATCGGTGCACCGTTCTTTATCATTTTTGGCTGGCTGTCGGACAAGGTCGGGCGCAAACCGGTGCTGATGCTCGGCCTGCTGCTGGCCACGG
>NZ_QAIU01000457.1:4529-10854 GCF_003061205.1 Pseudomonas sp. HMWF006 | reverse complement strand
GTGCAGGTGAGCATCGGCGACATGAAGATCGACGGCTACGACGAAGCCGCACTGCGCGGCGCGGTGACACTCGCTGGTTACCCGCAACAGGCGGATCTGCAGCAGATCAACAAACCGATGATCGTGGCGCTGATCGTCGCGCTGATCATCATCTCGGCCATGTGCTACGGGCCGCTGGCGGCGCTGATGGTCGAACTGTTCCCGACGCGCATCCGCTATACCTCGATGTCCCTGCCCTACCACATCGGCAATGGCTGGTTTGGCGGGTTCCTGCCGACCGTGTCGTTTGCGCTGGTGGTGTACACCGGGGATATTTTCTATGGGCTTTGGTACCCGGTGCTGATTACCGGGGTGAGTTTGGTGGTGGGAATGTTCTGTCTGCGTGAGACGAAGAACATCGATCTCGACAAGAACTGAAACTCACCCAGACAACTCAATCGGCGAGGGCTTTTACCCTCGCCGTTTTTTTGCTCAGGCATCAGCCTTGATCACTTCGAACTTCACCTGATCCGGATAAAACGCCACGTAGTTTTTGATCTGCTCGACCGAGATTTTCGGTTTCTCATAAGTCCACACCGCATTCGCCCCTTCATGCCCCGGCACTTGCAGACTGAAGTAATTGGCATCGCCCTTGTAGGGGCAATAACTGGTGTGATCGGTGCGGGCGAAATACTGTTCGTCGATGTCTTCGCGGGGGACGTAATAAACCGGCGGGTAGTTGGCTTCGTTGAGGATCAGCACGCGGGAGGACGCAGCGACCTGGATGCCGTGGAATTTCACCACCAGGCACCCGACAAGTTGTTCGAGGTTTATGACGGGACTGAGGCCGGAACTTTTCATGGGGTTCCCCTGAATACGGCGAAGAGACCGGTTCAGGTATAGCCCATCGGTTCTGGTTGGGGTGGTTTTACAGCCGAACGGCCCATCAACTTCAAAAGCTCCCTCACCCTGACCCTCCCGAAACGTCGGACCGCCCCGAGGAAGAGGGGACTGACCGAGTTGTCTGACGAAATCCATCGACCTGAAAAATCGAGTCGATTATGGATTCAAAACCAATCGTTCAAGTCGGTGAATTTCGCCAAAATCCCCCAATCAGTCCCCTCTCCCGCTGGGAGAGGGTTAGGGTGAGGGCCGATCTTCAGGCATCACGCCAGAATATCAGTCGCCACCGCTTGCCCCACCACACCGACGGCAAAGTCCACCGAGCCCTGCCCCGTCAGATCAACCATCAGGCTGGTCTGATTGGTCTGCGCGAAGTAGGTCAGGATCGCGTCGCCGGCATGTCCGGTGAAGCCGCTGACGAAGTTCAGCGAGGCTGCACCCGTGGCGAAACCGGCGATCCCCGACAAGTCGATCTTGTCCAGACCGCTAGTGAAATCCATGATCCAGTCCGGCGCGGTCATGGTCGAATCGCTGGCCGCGCCAAACACAAAGGTGTCTGCGCCTGCACCGCCCCACAAGGTATCGCCACCGCCACCACCGTAGAGGATGTCATTACCGGCACCACCGAGCAGATCATTGGCCGCCGCATTGCCGATCAGCAGATCATTGCCTGAACCACCCAAAGCATTTTCCACGGTCACGCCGTAAGCGATGGACACGTTACCGACCAAACCGCCGACGTCGGAGAACGAACCCTCATTGAGGTTGATTTTCTGGTTCTGGCTGAAGCCTGAGAAGTCCAGCGTGTCGTTGCCGCCGCCATCCCACACCGAAAACACCACTTTCGACGATGCCGAAGTGGCGCTGTAGAAATCGCGCTCGGCGTTGGAATTGAAGCCGTACGTAGTGTCCTCGGCACGGGTCGCGTAGTTGGCGCCATAGAGTTTTTGCACAGCAACGATATCGTCCAGCAACGGCGCCGAGGCGTACGCGCCGCTGCCGTCCTTGCTGAAGTTCTGGTCGGTGTTGGCTTCGCTCCAGTAGCTCATCAGGCTGTAGCCACGGGTATCTTCAGCGTATTTGGCATCGTTGTAGGTCGGGTTGCCGTTGCCGGCGTTGTAGGCGCCCGGGTGCGACAGACCGAGGGTGTGGCCGATCTCGTGGGTCAGGGTCTGGCGCCCGTAGTTGTTGGTGTCCGGGGTCTTGTTGACCTGATATTGATTGTTGATCAGATACCACGACTGGCCGTCATAGCTGCCGCCGCTTGGCAGGTAGGCAAACGCCGCGCCACCGGTGCTGACGTCGTAGTTGCCGAACGTCATGTGCCCGTCGCCGCCCTTGCCCTCGGTGAACGTGACCCTGGCGACATCGGCCCAGGATTGCATGGCCAGCACGGCCTGCGCCTTCTGCTGGGCGCTGAATTCGCTGAAGTTGCCCAGTTGCGGATTGTAGTTCGCCGGTTTTTCCGTGAGGAAGCTGTAGCTCAGGTCGATTTTGCCGTCAGCGTTCTTGTCGCTCCACGACAGGCCTTTGCGCAGAATTTCGTCAGCGGCCTGGTCGGCGGTGAACGATGGTTTACCGTTGACCAGACCGACGCCACGGTCGTACAGGTGGCTGAACGTATTGACGTCGTCGTAGGCGCTGCTGGTGCTGGAGGTGGCTTGAGCCATGATGGACTTCCTTGTTTCTGAGTAGTCAGTGTCCGACAGACCACGGCGATCCCGTGTCGGGATCGTCCTGTCACGTGCTTGTCATAAAAACGCACTGAACCTGACATGGCGGGCAACACGAGGCTAATCAATTTCTCGATAGCCGGAGTGACGTCCCCGGATTGCCCGTCACGTGCTGCAATCGTTTTTATCTGTATATCCATACAGATAAACGTTGCCCCTGATGCGAAGTCCGGCCATTCTGTGCACCTGTTCCGACCTTGATCGACGATGGTGGTTATGCGGCTGTACCTCTGTGAAAAACCTTCCCAGGCCAAAGACATTGCGGCCGTGCTCGGTGCCCGGCGCCGGGGCGACGGGTGCTGGCTGGGAACGGATGTCACGGTGACCTGGTGCATTGGCCACTTGCTCGAAACCGCGCCGCCGGATGCCTACGATGCCCGCTACAAGCGCTGGGTGCTGGCGGATCTGCCGATCATTCCGGACAAATGGAAAATGACCGTCAAACCGCGCACTGCCAGCCAGTACAAGGCAGTCAAGCGCCTGCTTGGCGAGGCCAGCGAACTGATCATCGCCACCGACGCCGACCGCGAGGGCGAGATGATTGCCCGGGAACTGGTCGAGCACTGTCGCTATCGCGGGCCGATTCGGCGCTTGTGGCTGTCGGCGCTGGACGAGGCATCCATCCGCAAGGCGCTGGCCGCACTGAAGCCGGGGGCAGAGACGTTCAGCCTCTATCACTCGGCGCTGGGTCGCTCGCGGGCGGACTGGCTGATCGGGATGAACATGAGCCGGTTGTTCACGCTGCTGGGCCGTCAATCCGGTTATCAAGGTGTGCTGCCAGTGGGCCGGGTGCAGACGCCGACCCTGCGCCTGGTGGTCGATCGCGACCGCAGCATTGCCGATTTCGTCCCGGTGCCGTACTGGGCCGTCGATGTGCAACTGCTGCACAACGGCACAGCATTCACCGCGCAATGGCGGGCGCCGGGCGACGCCTGTGACGATCAGGATCGCTGCCTGAATCAGGCGCTGGCTCAAACAGCGGCAGCCGCTATGAGTAGTGCTGCCAGCGCCCGGGTGGTGAAGCTGCGCACGGAGCGCATGCGCGAAGTAGCACCCCTGCCCTTTGACCTCGGCACCCTGCAGGAAGTCTGCTCGAAGAAACTCGGCCTCGGCGCACAGGAAACCCTCGACATCGCCCAGGCCCTCTACGAAACCTACAAGGTCATCACCTACCCGCGCAGCGACTGCGGCTATCTGCCCCTGAGCCAGCACAGCGAGGCGCCGCAGATTCTGGCGGCATTGCGTCAGGCCGACCCGAGCCTTGAGGTGCTCAACGGCTTTCTGCAGCCCCAGCGCAAATCCCGGGCATGGAACGACGCCAAGGTCAGCGCGCACCATGGCATCATCCCCACGGCTGCAGCGAAGAACCTCGAACGCCTGAGCGGCAAGCACCGCGCGGTCTACACACTGATTCGCGCGCGCTATCTGGCGCAGTTTCTGCCCAATCATGAATACGATCGCACCCAGGCCGATTTCGATTGCGCCGGTGAAGCGTTGCGCGCAGTCGGCAAGCAGATCATCGAACCGGGCTGGAAACGTGCCTTGCCCGAAGCACTCGCACCGGCCAAGGGTCGTGAAGCGCCCGCACCGCAGACCTTGCCGGTATTGCGCGAGGGCATCGACTGCGCGGTGGCTGACGTCAGGCTCAAGGACCTGTGGACGCAACCGCCCAAGCCCTACACCGAAGGCGATCTGATCAAGGCGATGAAGAACGTCGCCAGACTGGTGGAGGATCCGCTGCTCAAACAGAAACTCAAGGACACTACCGGCATCGGCACCGAAGCGACCCGGGCGTCAATTATTCAGGGTTTGCTGGATCGCGGCTATCTGGTGAAGAACGGCAAGGCACTGGCCGCGACACCGGCGGCGTTCAGCCTGATCGATGCCGTGCCCCGCGCCATCGCCGACCCCGGCACTACCGCGATCTGGGAACAGGCGCTGGACATGGTGCAGAGCGGCGAAATGAGTCTGGAAGAGTTCGTCACCAAACAAGCGGCATGGATGAGCAAACAGGTCACCCGCTGTTCCGGCCTGAGCCTGACCATCAGCGGCCCGCCGCCGTCAGGCAAGGCTGCCGCGCCGTGGAAGAAAAAGCGCAAGTCGACACGCAGTAAAACCACCGGTACCAAGCGCAAAACTCAATGACCACAGCCTCTGTGCCGAGGGGATTTATCCCTGTCAGGTCGCGAAGCGGCTCCTCTTTTGTTACAACCATCAGGGGGACTGCTGCGCAGTCCAACGGGGATAAATCCCCTCGCCACAAGGTATGTGCATTCGCAATACCTGGGCTTACTACAAAGTGTTGGGGCCACAATACTGGCTCATCACTGCCGGGAGTTCAGCCACTATGCCCACCATCGCACTGCACCCCGCCCACCGCGACGAATGGGACACCCTGGAAAACCTGATGCAGTTCTACATGCACGACTTCAGCGAATGGCTGCCGCTGAAACTGGCCGGGCACGGTTTGTTCAGCATTCACCCGAAAGACGACTACTGGCGCAATCCCGCCACCCAGCCCTTTCTGATCCGCGTCGACGGCGAACTCGCCGGTTTCGTGACAGTGGACAACGACACCCACATCGCCGGTGCCGAATTCAATATCGGCTACTTCTTTATCGCCCGGCGCTTTCGTGGCCAAGGCGTCGCGCAATTTGTCGTCTCTGCCCTATTGAGCCGTATCCCCGGTCAGTGGCAAATTTTCCATATCGACGCCAACCTGCCGGCACAGCGCTTCTGGGCCCGACTGATCCCCGAGTTGAGTGGCGGCGAATTCACCTGCCAACCGCGCGAAGTGGACGGTTACCCGTGCACCTTCTACGCGTTGTACGCGCCTTTTTCCGTTGCCTGAACGGATCCTTTCTCATTCCAAAACAGCTTTGTCCGACAATATGTAGTGAGAAAAAATAATCACTACAAAACCGTTGACGGCATCGTTTTGCTTTTGCATGATGAAGACGCTCCCCGATCGGGAGCACTGGCAACACGCTTGAGCAAACTCGTCTGACCGCCGAGTTGTTTTTTCCGAATACACGCTGCCCACAAGGCAGATTGAAGAAGCTGACCTGGCCTGAACGTCCAGTACAAGGACGAGAAGCGCTGGCGAAAATTCTCAAGACGCTTGTGGTCGACACTGTAAAGGTCGTCAAGGAGCCTCCCGGTTTTCGCTGCTTCTCCTCGTTGTGACGCTATTGCGTAGCAGTTATTCAACACGACTACATGCAACAGATGCACGACCCCGTACTTGTCACGGGCGAGCGCTGACGTCCTGGTTTCGGTGCCAGGGATCAACTAACCGATGGGCTACCTGTATTAGCGAATCAACTTTGAAAGATCACCAAACTGGTCAAGGGGCAACATCATGAATCTGAACAATCAACCGACTATTGAAGAACTGGCTCGTATGTTCGCTGCGCAAAAAGACAGCCACGACAGCCATATTCTGTGGATCAGCAAGACGGGCCAGGTGCATATCGACTGCCTGTCGCCCCATGCTGGTGAAGAAGAGTTCGACCAGAACAACCAGAACCTGCTGGCCCGCCTGAAGATGTACCGCCGTGGCCACGGTTATGTCGGCAAGAAAGCTGCGGCCGACAAGGACTTCATCGGTAATGTTCTGCAAACGCTGAAACAGGCGTGGGACTCGATGCAGAACAACAACGAAGTTCGGGTGATTGACCGGTTCTGCTGAGTTAGTAATTAAATAATTG
>NZ_QAIU01000457.1:1506-4519 GCF_003061205.1 Pseudomonas sp. HMWF006 | reverse complement strand
TCCTTAAAGGAAGCAGGCCTTTTTTGTTCGCTTGCGTTGATATGGCGTGACTGGAATTGTAGCCCCTCACCCCAGCCCTCTCCCGAGGGAGAGGGAGCTGATTTGTGCTGCGCTGAAAATTTTAGTTCGGCTCAAAACTTTCAGGTCGGCGTAAATCGCACAAACACCTCAGTCAGTCCCCTCTCCCTCCGGGAGAGGGAGCCGATTTATGGTGCTTTCAGAACCTGTGTTCGACTCAGGTTTCTCAGCTCGGCGTAGATCGCACAAACACCTCGGTCAGTCCCCTCTCCCTCCGGGAGAGGGTTAGGGTGAGGGGCTTCCCATGCCCAACACCAGTTCCACAAACGCCACCGACGCCGCACTGTGATAATTATTGCGCCGCCGCAACAACGCCGCCCCACGCTGCGGCGCCTCGCTCTCTACGCGCAACCGGCGCAACGCCCGATCCTCCGTCGCGATCGCCTGCGGCAACATCGTCGCCATCGGCGAATGACGCACCACCTCCAGCAACGTACTCACCGAATTCACCTCAATCCGCACCTGCGGCGTAATTGCGTGCTGACGGAAATATTCATCAACCGATAGCCGGGTGATGAAGTCTGACGCCAGTAACGCGAAATCCAGTTGGGCGATGTCCTCCGGGGTCAGCAGCGAAGTGCTTTCGTACAGCGGATGCTCGCGCCCGACCATGATCCCCAGGGTTTCGGCAAACGCCGGAATGCACTCGATATCCGGGTGGCGCACCGGGGTGAAGGCAATGGCGATGTCCAGCGAGTCATCCGCCAGGCCCGCCTCGATGTCGTCCATCGACAACTCGAAGATCTGCAGGTGAATCCCCGGATACCGCACCGCATAGTCACGCACCAAGGGCCCGACCAGATACGCCATGAACGTCGGCGTCATCGCCAGGCGCAAGGTGCCACGGGACAGGTCCTTCACGTCATGCAACGCACGCCTGCCCGCCTCCAGCTCCACCAGCACCCGCCGTGCAGATTCCAGATACGCCATGCCGGCATCCGTCGGTTTCACCGTGCGTGAGGTGCGATCGAACAATTCCACCCCGAGGCTTTCCTCCAGTTGGCGAATCTGTTGCGACAGGGTTGGCTGCGACACGTGCAGCGCCTCCGCCGCGCGAGTGAAGCCACCGTGATCGGCAACGGCGAGCAGATAACGCAAATGACGCAGCAGCATGGGGACACACCATCTATAGGCAGGACTTATGCAAAGCATTGTATATCGGTCTTGGACGCTATGGGTCAATCGGCAGAAGATGAATCCCACACAGCAAGCCAACCCCTGAAAGGAGTGACACCATGCAACAGTCCCATGCCTACAACGACACCAGCCTGGCCCTGACCACCCGCATTCTGGACATCAAGGCACGCAAGAACCTGTCGTGGCAGGATCTTGCCGACGGCACCGGCCTGAGCCTGGCCTTCGTCACCGCCGCTCTGCTCGGTCAGCATCCGCTGCCGGAAAACGCCGCCCAAGTAGTCGGCGACAAACTCGAACTGGACGCTGATGCCGTCGCCGCCCTGCAAATCATCCCGCTGCGTGGCAGCCTCAGTGGCGTGCCGACCGACCCGACCATCTACCGCTTCCACGAAATGATCCAGATCTACGGCACCACGCTCAAAGCCCTGGTTCACGAACAGTTCGGCGACGGCATCATCAGCGCGATCAACTTCAAACTCGACATCAAGAAAGTCGAAGACCCGGAAGGCGGCTCCCGCGCCGTGGTCACCCTCGACGGCAAGTTCCTGCCCCTGCGTCCGTTCTGATCCAGCCCGGCCCGCACCCTGCGTGCGGGCCGACTCCCCCGAATGACTCACTGTCACCACCTGCGTCTGGAGGTTGCCCCATGCAAAAAATTCTGTTGACCCTGGCCCTGATCGGCGGCCTGTCCGCCCAGGCATTTGCCGCTGACGAAGTTGTCGCCTACCGCTACGGCATGCCACTGGACATCGCCCAGGTGCTGAGCATTACCCCGGTTGCCGACGTTTGTGGTGTGGTGCCGGTAGAGATGACGTATCTGGACAGCAACGGCGGCAAACACATTCTTCAATACAGCGAATTCGGCAGCGGTTGCTCGAACTAAGAGGACAACACCATGAAAAACCTGATTGATGGTTTCCTGAAATTCCAGAACGAAGCGTTCCCGCAACGTACCGAACTGTTCAAACACCTGGCGACCACGCAACAGCCGGGCACATTGTTCATCACTTGTTCCGACAGTCGTGTCGTGCCGGAACTGCTGACCCAACAAGAACCTGGCGAGCTGTTCGTGATCCGCAATGCCGGCAATATCGTACCGTCCTACAGCCCGCATCCGGGCGGGGTGTCGGCGACGGTGGAGTATGCGGTGGCGGTGCTGGGTGTGACGGACATTGTGATCTGCGGACATTCGGACTGCGGTGCAATGACCGCGATTGCCCAGTGCAAATGCATGGATCACCTGCCCGCTGTGAGCGGCTGGCTGCAGCATGCCGAGTCGGCCAAAGTGGTCAACGAAGCACGGCCCCATGCCAACGACGCGGCGAAGTTGAGCTCGATGGTGCGCGAGAACGTGATCGCGCAACTGGCGAATATCCAGACCCACCCGAGCGTGCGCCTGGCCCAGGAGAAAGGCCTGTTGAATCTGCATGGCTGGGTGTACGACATCGAGACAGGCTCGATTGATGCGCTGTCCTCGGATCGTCGCACCTTCGTGCCGCTGGCCGAGCAACCAGCAACTTGCGCGGTGCACGCTCAAACCACCCACGCTGCCTGAAAAAAACACCCCTGTGGCGAGGGAGATCCCTCGCCACAAGTGTTTTTAGCGCTTCACATCGAGGTCGGTCTGGCTCATGCGGCTACGCACGGTGAACACACCATCGCCAGACAAAATCGCACTGCGGGCAAACAACCGGCCGCTCTCCCAGTTCGAAAGGCCCAGCTCCGGCTTGTTCAACGCGTACTGCCCATCCACCCAACGGGTAATGCCGTTGCCTACGAAAGGCGCGTTGACCGCGTT
>NZ_QAIU01000457.1:0-1496 GCF_003061205.1 Pseudomonas sp. HMWF006 | reverse complement strand
TCAATCGCCTGATCCAGATCGTCGACGATCATCAAGCTGACTTCCGGGGTTTCTTCCCACTCCCACTCGCGGCCCAACCCGGCTTCCGCCAGCGGTTCGGCCAGTGCTTCGGTCTGCAAACCTTCGGCGCGATAAACCTCGACCGTCGCGTTCTGCCATTCGCCTGGCAAGCAAGCTTCGCTGCCTTCGACGATGTGCAATTTGCAGCCCTGCCCGCGCGCGGTGCCCGCCTGCTTCAGTGCATCGAGGAACAGCGGCACCAGTTCAGCGGCACGTTCACGTTGAATCAGGCACACGTTCAGGGTGTTACACACTTTGCGATCCAGCGAGTTGCGCACCACCGCCGCAAAACGCCCGGCATCAGCTTCACGGTCGGCCACCAGCCACGCGCCACCGGTGCCGTGCAGGCTGACGGCGGTGCCGGCCTGCTGGGCGATGCTGCCCAGTTGACTGACCGCACGACCCGAACCACGCGCGACGGCCAGCGACAAACGCCGGTCAGCGAACATCGCCCAACCGGCGGCATGATTGACACTTTCCACCAACGACACCGCACCAGCCGGCAGACCGGCATCGGACAGTGCCGGGTTCAACGCATGAGTGACGATGGCTTGCGCGGTGCCCAACGCATCGCTGCCAATGCGCAGCACGGCGGTGTTGCCAGTGCGCAAGACACCGGCGGCGTCGGCGAATACGTTCGGCCGGCCTTCAAAGACAAACGCGACGATGCCCAACGGCGAAACCACTTGCTCGACCTTCCAGCCGTCGTGTTCAACGCTGCTGATGACTTTGCCCCGGGTAGGTGCGGCATCGCGCCAGGCACGCAGGCCAGCGATCATGTCGCGACGCATGCGCTCATCGGCCAGCAAGCGTGTGGTGGAACGTCCGCGCGCCTTGGCCCGTTCGATGTCGGCACGGTTGGCGGATTCGATCTGCGCCCAGCATTGCGGGGTTTCCAGACGCTGCGCGAACAGATCGAAAAACTGACTGATCGCTTCGTCGGACACCGCCGACAGCGCGGTAAACGCCGCAGCCGCACGTTCGATCGCCACCGCGGCGGCTTGTTGGTCGGCCACGGGAATCAGTAACAGCTCGCCACTCACCTGCTCCACCAGCAGGTGATCGCCGGGTCGAAAGCGCTCCGCCAGTTCGGGGCTGACCACGGTGACGCGGTTACCAGCGAAAGGAATCGGGGTGCCAGCGACCAGACGTTCGAGCGCGAGAGACATGAAGCGGATTCACCATGCAGAGAGCGGCCGGAAAATGTAGCGGATTATTCGATGAAATACATCTCTTCACACACTAAAGAAACTTGAGGGAGCCGGCTTGTCGGGGCGCCGCATCGCCGCGATGGCGGTGGTTCAGGCGACATTGATTCTGGATCTCCCGGCCTCATCGCTGACCAGCAGCTCCCACAGGTTTTGTGGTGTTTGTGTGATCGGATCAGAACACCGACCAGCCAATTCTTGAGCTGAGCATCTCCAGTGCCGCCATCC
>NZ_QAIU01000456.1:24139-24960 GCF_003061205.1 Pseudomonas sp. HMWF006 | reverse complement strand
TGGCTGTCATCCAGCGCCGCAACGGCCTTGAAGCAGAACTGCGGGCGGTACTTGAGCACCTCGTCAATGGTCGAGGCGGAGCCGGACAACTGCCCGGATGCCTGGGCGGCCATGTACATCGAGGCTTCTTCGACTACTGGTAATTCGACGGTCAGACCGTTCTCCTTGAAGTAGCCCAGATCCCGCGCCAGGTAGAGCGTGCCGTAGCCGACCCACGTGGTGTGGCCAATGGACAAGGTGCCGGCGTGGGCGCTGGTCGCGACCGTGGCGGCCAGGGCGGTGATCGCCAGAGGATGAGTGAGACGGATACACAAGGACTTGATCATGGAGCACTCCCGACGCTGTTGATTTAGTTTTGTCATGGGCAGTACGGCCAGCGCCAAAGATGCCAATGCACGCTGCGGTCTCTGCTGGACTCTGGCGTGAAGGCTTGGGCTGACGAGAGGGATGGTGGCCCATGTGCGCGGTGAGGAAAATCAGGAAATTGTTGGCAGCAAATGATGAAAAAACTGGGTAGTGCGCACCGCTGAAGGGCGATGTTGGCGGGGATGCACGGGGTGGGTGCAAAGCGGAAATTTTCGCTGAATGTACCTAAGTCATCGCGAGCAGGCTCACTCCTACAGGGGCGCACGGTCAATTGTAGGAGTGAGCCTGCTCGCGACAGGGGCCACGCGGTTTCAGCGCAACTGAAACCAGGTGGTCTTGAGCTGGGTGTATTTGTCGAACGAGTGCAGCGACAGGTCGCGACCAAAGCCCGATTGCTTGCCGCCGCCAAACGGCACGGTCACGTCCAGTGCATCGACGGTATTGACTGACACCGT
>NZ_QAIU01000456.1:6151-24121 GCF_003061205.1 Pseudomonas sp. HMWF006 | reverse complement strand
CCTCTTCACGAAACAGCGGCATGTCGGCGCTGACGCCGGTAAAAATCGTCGGTTCGATGAAGTTGTCCGAGCCGTTGAAACGCCGTTGCTGACCGCCACAGACCAAGGTCGCCCCCGACTGGGTGGCACCGTGAATGGCGCGCAGGATGCTCGCCGTCTGCCGGTGATCGACGATGGCTCCGGCACGGCTTTGCGGGTCAAGTGGATCCCCCGGCAGCCAGCGCTCGGCCTGGGCTTTCAGGCGCTCGACAAACTCATCGTGAATAGCGCGTTCAACCAACAGACGCGAGTTGGCCGAACACACTTCACCCTGATTGAAAAAGATCCCGAACGCGGCTTTCTCCGCTGCCAGATCCAGATCGCGGCAATCGGCGAACACCAGGTTGGCACTCTTGCCGCCGCACTCCAGCCAGACCTGTTTGAGGTTGGACTGCGCCGAATACTGCATGAAATATTTGCCGACCTGCGTCGAGCCGGTGAACACCAGACAATCGACATCCGGGTGCAGGCCCAACGCCTTGCCGGTCTGTTCACCCAGCCCCGGCAACACGTTGAGCACACCTGCCGGCAGTCCGGCCTCCAGTGCCAGTTCGGCCAGACGCAACGCCGAAAACGGTGATTGCTCCGCCGGTTTGAGAATCACCGAATTGCCCGCCGCCAGCGCCGGCGCGAGTTTCCACGCGGCCATGTCCAGCGGAAAATTCCACGGTACCACCGCGGCGACCACCCCCAGTGCTTCACGGGTAATGGTCGCCAGCACGCTGGACGCGGCGGGGGCAATCTGATCGTAGAGTTTGTCGATGCTTTCGGCGTACCAGCGAAACACCCCGGCGGCGCCCGGCACGTCGATGGTGTAGGCATCCATCACCGGTTTGCCCATGTTCAGCGAATCGAGCAGGGCCAGTTCTTCGCGGTGGTTCAGCAGCAGATCGGCCAGTTTCAGAAGCACCTGTTTGCGCTCCGCCGGTGGGCGTTGTGACCAGGTACCGGCCTCGAACACCTGTCGTGCATTGCGCACCGCCGCATCGACATCCGCCTCGCCACAGGCCGCGACATTGGCCAGCAACTGCCCGGTAGCGGGATTCATCGCGGCGAAGGTCTGCCCCGATTGTGCGGCGCAGGGTTGGCCGTCGATCACGGCTTGATCGGGAAACTTCAATGCAACGGCGCGGCGCTGCCATTCTGCAAGCTCGAACACGTTCGGATGCTCCCTGGGCTTTAATTGTGCATTGATGGTCGCTCAGGGCGGTGCGGGCTAAAACCAGTAAAAATATCTTCGCAGGCAATAAAAACACTGGGCAATGACTTGCCCCAAACGCGGGCCAGATGGCTATGGTTGAAAGATAAATACATCGTCGCGCAGCGGACGTGGCGGCGCACAAATTGCTTGGAAGTCGAGTCCGCTCGTCCAGAGGTTTGCCGTGGCCGCCTACAATTTGCGTCAGCTCAAATACTTCATTACCACCGTCGAATGCGGCAGCGTTGCCGAGGCGTCGCGCAAGCTGTACATCGCCCAACCGGCCATTTCCACCGCGATCAAGGCACTGGAAGACAGCTTCGCCGTGCAACTGCTGATCCGCCATCACGCCCAGGGCGTGTCCCTGACGCCCAGCGGCGCACGCTTTCTGCGCAAGGCGCAGGAACTGCTGCGCATGGCCAAAGAGTTCGAACAGAACGCCCTGGCCGACAACGACATCGTCGCCGGGCAGATCGACATCGGCTGCTTCGAAACCGTCGCCCCGCTGTACCTGCCGCAATTGATCGCCGGGTTTTGCGCGCTGTATCCGGGGGTGAAAATCCGCATCCGCGACGGTGAACAACAGGAACTGGTGCAAGGCCTGACATCGGGTGCGTTCGATCTGGTCATCTTGTACGAACACGAACTGGACGCGACCATTCAGACCGAACCCCTGATGCCGGCGCAGCGCCCTTATGCACTGCTGCCGGCCGATCACCGCTTCGCCGAATACAAGCAAGTGTCGCTGCGGGATTTGTGTCTGGAGCCGATGATCCTGCTCGATGTGCAGCCGAGCCGGACATACTTCGTCAGCCTGTTCGAAGAACTCGGCCTGACCCCGCGCATCGAGTTCAGCTCACCGTCGATCGAAATGGTCCGCGGCATGGTCGGCCAGGGGTTCGGCTTCTCGGTGCTGGTGACGAAGCCGCACTCGGAGTGCACCTATGACGGCAAGAAAGTGGTGTGCGTCGACATTGTCGAAGATGTCACCGGTTCAGGCCTGGTAGCGGCGTGGCTCAAACGTGGGCAACTGACCAAGCCGGCGCAGTTGTTCGCCGATTATTGCCGCGAACAACTGACACGCAAGGCTGGCGCCTGCCCCGCACGGGCCATGGCGAACATTCAACTGCGGCGCTTGACCACACGCCGATGGCAATCGGCCGGGCCCAATACCTTGCCCGCCCTCGATCGCACCTCAATGATCTCGATCTGCTCAGCGTGCTCGTTGTCCAGCAGTATCGAATAGCTCTCGCCCTTGCTGAACAGGAAGCGCTCGCCCCACTGACGCATGCTGATCACGATCGGAAACACCGAACGCCCCATCTCGGTCAGCACATACTCCTTGTAGGCGGTGCCGTCGGATGCAGGCTGGACCTCGAAGACACCGAGCTCGACCAACCGTTTGAGTTTCACCGTGAGGACGTTTTTCGCCAGGCCCAGGCGCTTTTGAAATTCGCTGAAACGACGGACGTCATCGAAGGCGTCACGGATGATCATCAAAACCCAACGATCACCGATAGCTTCAAGCGTTCGGGCCACAGGGCATTCGCTTTGTGCCAGTAGCTGCTGCCTAGCCATGAGTCTCCAGTGTTGATTAATAAAGTGCGTCAGAACTGTTCTAACGTCAGAAGAAAATATTTTGAAAAACTAGTTGTAGATTAAAACCAGTTTTGATAAAAATCAACGCATCGGTTTTGTTTAAAAACCAGTTATTCCCAAGGATGGAATGATGATGCTGAACCCTCGAAAGCCTTCGATTATGGACGTCGAAGCCGAAAAATCAGCCGGTGGCGGCACTGTTCAGTCCCCTCAGGAGCATGCAACCACACCTGGCCTGAGTCGTTACCAGACATTTCTCTTTGCAATTACCTGCGCCATGGCCGTGGCAAACGTCTACTTCGCGCAACCACTGCTGGAGTCGATGGCAGCCAGTCTGTCGGTATCGCCCGGCACCATCGGTGTGGTGGTCACGGCCACTCAGGCCGGTTACGCAGTCGGTCTGTTGTTCATCGTCCCCTTGGGCGATCTGCTCAATCGCAAGGGACTGATCCTCACGCAGATGCTGCTGTCGGCCGCGGCATTGTGTGCCGTCGGACTGGCACAGGATTGGGGCATGCTGCTCGGCGCGATGGTGCTGGTCGGACTGATGGCGGTGGTCGTGCAAGTGGTGGTTGCCTACGCGGCGACACTGGCCAGTCCCGAACAACGCGGCGAAGCCATTGGCACGGTGACCAGTGGCGTCGTGCTGGGCATTTTGCTGGCGCGCTTCGTCTCTGGCGCGGTGGCCGATCTGGCGGGCTGGCGCGGGGTTTACTTTGTCTCGGCAGCCTTGATGATCAGCATGGCGCTGGTGCTCTATCGCACCATGCCGGCGTCGACCAAGCCACCGGCCAAAGGCAGTTATCTGCAGTTGCTGCGCTCGGTCTTGCAGTTGTATCTGACCGAACCGACGCTGCGCGTCAGGGGGACCTTCGCCCTGCTGATATTCGCTGCATTCAGCGTATTGTGGACCGCCATGGTCCTGCCGCTAAGTGCGCCGCCACTGTCACTTTCCCACACTCAGATTGGCTTGTTCGGTCTGGCAGGGGTTGCAGGCGCACTGGCCGCTGCACGGGCCGGCCGGTTGGCCGACCAGGGTTTGGGCAATCGCACCACAGGCATTGCGCTGGTGCTGTTGACCGTGTCCTGGTTACCCACCGCGTTTGTTGAAAGCTCATTGCTGGCCATGGTCATCGGTGTGGTCTTGCTGGACTTTGCAGTGCAGGCCGTGCACGTGACCAACCAGAGCCTGATTTTCGCCGCCCGGCCGGATGCGCAAAGCCGCCTGGTCGGCGCCTACATGACCTTCTACTCCGTGGGCAGCGGTCTCGGTGCCATTGCGGCAACTTACACTTACGCCCACTTTGGCTGGGTCGCTGTTTGCCTGTTGGGCGCAGCGTTCAGTGGTACAGCGTTGTTGTACTGGTTATATCTGCAAATGACATCTCGCTAACTTCCTGAGTATTTAAAATTGCTTTCCATGGCCTGCCGGGCTTTGGCGTGAAACTGTGTGCCTGCCACACGAACTTAAACAATTAAATGAGGCATGTATGGAAGGGTTTCACACACTAACCGTTACTTCTACTACAGCGAATAAAATTGAGTTTGAGTTACCAACCAACGCCCCGTTCACGGATATCGAATATGAACGTGACGGCAAGAACATCATCCCGCTGGGCTGTCGTATCGGGGCGTGCGGTGCTTGTTTGATCAGGATTACATCAGGTTTCGAGGCGGTAAGTCCTCGCGATGACGATGAAGAGACTTTTATCGAGGTGTTGGGTTACAGCGGTGAAGAATACCGGCTGGCCTGTCAGTGCCTGTTAAAAGGAAAAGTAGCCATTGAAATAATTGGCTAAGCGTTGGCGTTTAACTGCGGTTTCAATCAAAGCGTTTCAAATAAACTAAAAAGGACTTATTCATGCTTAACCGTGTAAAAAATGTTGGCTATGGTGATACCACCCCGTTCCTCAGCGCTGCCGGCTCGGCTGGCCTGCGTGCAGAGATCGACAAGATCATCGACGGCCAAGTAGAGCAATGGTTCGCCACCGTTCCTGAGGCCGCGCATCTGGAAGGCAAGGACGTTAACAGCGAGTACTACAAGCGCCACCTGATTGAAACCGCATGGCGCATCCGCCTGCTGCGGGTGGCTGAATCCAAGGCGCTGGCGGAAGTGGCCAAGATCAGCCCTGCAGCAGCACAGATCTGGGCTCACTACGAGCAAGAGGAAATGCTGCATGACGAACTGTTCATCGCCGACCTGACCCGCATCGGCGTCAGCCGTGAGGAGTTCCTCGCCACCGAACCGTACCTGGAGACCAAACTGCTGGTCGGTTTCTTTTCCTACCTGCTGGATCATGAAGGGCCGCTTGGCGTCGTCGCTTATTCCTACCTGGTTGAGTACGTCAACGTGAAACTCGAGCCCCGTAAACTTGAAGCGCTCAAATCCTCGGTGGGCGAAACCAACATCGCCGGTCAGGTATCCCACTCGCATACCGACATCAATGATGACCACCCGGGTGAAGTCTGGGCGGCCCTGCGCTTCCTGATCAAGGACGAGCAGGACATCGCAGCACTGAAAAAATACCTCGAGGAGCACCAGACGATTCTCGCGATGTTCTTCAACAAGCTGTACCTCAACACCCTGGCCAAGCCGCAAGACAAGGCTGCTTAAGCCATGGAGCAGGCAATGAATTCAAATCGACCCGGTGTTCTGATCCTGAGCCACTGCGGCTTTTCTTTCCTGGAAGACCTGAAGCAGGAGCTTCATCGACGAAAGCTCCGGTGTTTCGTGCTGTCTTCATTGCCGCTTCCAGAACATATACCGGAACGCCTGGAGCAGATTCATGCCTGGGCGGACCGGCTCTACACCACCGACTCCCACCAGTTGAAGCTGGAGGATGTGCAGACCGCCCTTGAGACTCTGCGCAAGTCTGGTGAACAGGTCAGTTGCTGCATCAGCGTGTGGGAAGGCTATCGCCACCTGATGGCTGCTGCCAACGCTTCGCTTGGCACTTACGACATGGACGCCGGGCAGGCATTGGCCCTGCGCAACAAGCTCAATGTCCGTAACCGACTGGCCGAAAAAGGCCTGTCGCACGCTAACGCCTATGCCCTGACCGAGTCCGTGCTGGAACGGCTCAAGGCGCAGGATCAGCGTTATTTCATCAAACCGGTTCATGGGATCGCCTCCTACGCAGCCTTTCCCATGCGCAAAGACACTACGTGGAATGCCCTTGAGGACCTGCGTCTGGCCTCGGCCGAAGACACGGTATATGCCTCGGCGTTCAACGATGGGCTGACGTTCATGGCCGAGGATTACATCGCCGGTCATGAATTCAGTTTCGAGACATTGCTGGTCGATGGTCAGGCGCATGTCGTGGCCATCCATGAGAAATACGAAGTGACCGAGACCGCCGCGACGGTGCTTGAAGACAGCTGCACCACGCCACCGGCCAGCCTTGATCAGGCGCAGATCGCCGCAGGGCTGCAATGGCTGAAGGATGTATTGGCTTGCATGGCGCTGAAGTGGGGTTGCTACCACGTGGAGGCACGCTTTTCGGGGCAGCACTGGGATCTGATCGAAATCAACCCGCGCGTCGGCGGCAGCCTGATCTCGCACAGCGTCGAAGCAGTAACCCACGGACACAGCATGCTTTCACTGTGGCTCGACCTGCTGCTCGCCAGCCAGGACGACACTGCGCTGCGCGAAGATCTTGTGCGGCATCTGGCGCAGTTCGAGTGGCAGGCGGACGGTACCAGTGCACAGTCCGTAGCAACGTTCTTTCGGGTGTACTTCGCCGAGCCGGGAACCTTGAGTTCAGTGACGCTTAACCCATTGCCGCTGGCCCCGGTGGTGCAGCACGTGCTGCTCAAGGCCGGCGATGTGATTCCAGCGCACGCCCGTGAAGTGTTCCTCGGGCAATTGTTGTGGACGTTCGAGCGCGCCAACCGCGCAACCGAGCTTGAACGTCTGGCCACTATCAGCGCGACCGCGCTGGATATCCGCTATCAGCCCGACAGCCATTAATAACAACCCTGGCGATCGCCTGAACAAGACTGCTGCCGATGACTACCCCCACGGATGAGGAAGAAACAAACATGCCGTTGCGAGCGCCTGTATTACTGATAGTGGACTACAACCTGAGCCGGATCGGCGATGTGCTGCACCTGCGAGACTACGCCCGCCAACAGTGGGGCGCGCAGACCTGGCTGATCAGAGCCAACCCTCAGGACCATGACCGGACCATCAGCGATCGTGTGTTCGATGCCGATCCGCTGCACCCCGACTTCGTCGATCAGGCACTGAATCTGCTGGGCGACGATGCGGGCCGGATCAGCGCCGGGCTGGTCTTTTCCGACAACGCGGTCGCCAGTGGCGCGGCGCTGCTGGAGCGCCTCGGCTTGCCGGTAGACGATGCCGCAATGGCCCTGGCGGCCTTTGACAAACTGGCGTACCGCACCGCCGAAGATCGCGTCCGTACGCAGTTGAACCAGTTGGGGGTGACACTGCCGGATTTCGTACGGATCGACGGTTTGCACGACGTACGCAATTTTGCAGCGCGTCAGCAAGGCAGCTTCGTGATAAAGCCTGCGTGTGAGGGCAACAATCGCGGTGTGGTGGTGGTTTCAGCGGGTGGCGACTGTGAGCAGGCGTTCACGGAAGTCGCACCTTATCTGGACGGCGGTGTGCTGGCCGAAGCTTTCATCACATTCACCCGCGAGTTCTCTTATGACGGCTTGGGCAAACTGTGGTTTGTCACTGAAAAAGTCAGTGCCAGCGGGCGCTATCCGGTTGAGGTCGCGCAAATTCTGCCGGCGCGCCTCAGTGAACAGGAGCGACTGGCCATTCGCAATGCCGGCGAGCAGGTCAACCGCCTGGTCGGCCAACGCATCGGGCCGTTTCACAACGAGATCAAACTCAGCGACAGCGGCGACCAGACAGCGGTGATTGAGCCAAACCGGCGTCCTGGCGGCATGAAGATCTGGACCCTGGCGCACGCCGTCCATGGGCTTGACCTGTACGCGGCATGGGTTGACTCGGTATTCGCCGGGCCTGTGCCGGAAGAACTGCCTGCCGCCACCTGCAGCGCCGCGACGGTGATGTTCGGTGTGCCGCACGATGTGACGATCGACGTGACCACGCTAGGCGATGTACAGGTGCTGGTCCGCGACACACTGACACGGGCGGCAGAGGAACTGGCGCTGTCCAGAGACGACATCGCCCTGCTCGAAAGCACCTGGATCGCCGGCGAGCCACGGTTGATCCATGCCATCCCCCGAGACAACAGCGACTTCGTCGCCCAGGCCTGTGTCGCGCTGCACGCCCCATCGGTTGATATCCGCGATCTGGTGCGGGTGCTGCGCGAGCAATGGTTGTTGGTTCTGGAGCGCTGCCTGGCGCCCGAGTTGCTGTTGAAAGTTGCGTCCTGATCCCTGCCCTTTTCGCTGCGAGACCGTTTGCATGAAAATTCTCATTCTTCACCGGGTGCCCTACCCGCGCATCGAGTACCACCGTGGCATCAATCATGACCTGCACGATGTCACTTATCTGGGCAAACAAGCGGCGATCGATACGCTGCCGAGCGACCTGCGCTGCCAGCGCGTGATTCGCCCGGGAGAGGCCAGTGCCTGCGAAGAGGCCCTGCAATGGCTGGCGCAGTTTCCACAGTCATTTGACCGGATCATCTCGATGTCCGAGTACGAATTGCTCGACGCGGCACGCTTGCGCGAGGCGCTGAACGTCGAAGGCGCGTCGCTGGCGGCGGTGAATCTGGCGCGCAACAAGCTGGACATGAAGGCCGCCGTTGCAGCGGGAAATCTGCGGGTGCCGCAGTTCATGCCGCTTGATCGCTACCTGGCGCTCAACGGCCAGGTGCCGTGGCAGGGAGCCACCGTGCTCAAGCCGCACAGCGGCGCGTCGAGCATGGACGTCAGCATCCATCAGCAGCCTGCACGCGCATTTGACGAGATCAGTCGCAAGATCAGCGATCTGTCCCTGAACATTGATGAATTTCAGGTTGAAGAATTTATCAGCGGGCCCATCCGCCACTTCGATGGGCTGGTTCAGGACGGGCGAATTCTCACCATGCTCTCGAGCCAATATGTCGGCACCTGCCTGGATTACATGGAGCGCGGCCATCCATTGGGCTCGTGGCACCTGGAAACCACCACGCCGATGCAAATGTGGGTCAGTGCCGTTCTGGATGCGGTGCAGATCCGCAACGGCGCCTTCCATCTCGAGGCCATCATGGAGGGGGACGACCCGGTATTCCTCGAAGTCGGCAACCGCGTCGGCGGCGCCGATGTAGTCGCGACTTACGAGCTGGCGACCGGTATCCACCTGCCATCGCTGGAGCTGCGCATTCATGTCGAAGGACTGGTGGACAAACTCCCGCTCAGCGCACAGCAGCCGGATCTGGGTTATGGCTGGTTTGTGTTCCCCGGGCACACCCACCACCAGCGCATTTATCAAGGTCTGGAAGGCGCGGAGGACTTTCGCGCCAGCCCATTGGTTGTGCAATGGAACGAGCTGCAGACCGGTGCGCTGTTACCGGGCCATGTGACCTATTCGGCGTTCGAAGCCCCTCTGGCAGGTATCGTCAAGACCGCAGACCCGCTACAGACCAAGGCCTGGATGCAAACTCTGTTTTCCCGGGTGTACCTCGCAGAAAACCTGACATCGGTCGCATGATCCGGCCCATCCTCATGAAGGCGACTCAACAATGAAACCACTGCACGTAGTATTGGCTGTACTGATAACGGCAATCTGGGGTGTCAACTTCTCGGTGATCAAACTGGGACTGGCCACCGTCGATCCGTTCATTCTCGCGGGCATCCGCTTCAGTCTCTGTGCGTTACCGGCGATCTTTTTCATTCGCAAACCAAACGTGCCATGGCGCTACATCATCGGTTACGGGCTGGTGTTCGGCATCGGCCTGTGGGGCATCGTCAACCTGGGCATCAAGGCCGGGCTCTCGGCGGGCATCGCGTCGCTGGTGCTGCAATTCAGCGCGTTCTTCACGATCCTGCTCGGCGGCTGGGTGTTCAAGGAAGCCCTCACCCGCTTTCAGGTACTGGGCATGTTGATCGCACTGGGCGGATTGCTGTGCATCATCATGATCAGCGATGGCACGGTCAGTCTGCCCGGGGTATTGCTGGTGCTGGTGGGTGCGGCCTCCTGGAGCGTCGCCAATATCATCAACAAGAAGGCCAGCACCAAGGAGGTCTTCGGGTTTCTGGTCTGGTCCAGTGCCTTTGCACCGATCCCGCTGTTCGCACTCGACTACGCGGTGAACGGCAGCGCCGGCTACACCACGTTCGTCAACCAGGTCGATGCAACCGCCGTGTTGTCGATCCTGTTTCAGGTCTACCCGAACACGCTGTTCGCTTACTGGATCTGGAACTCGCTGCTCAAAACCTACCCGGTTTCGACGGTCGCGCCCCTGTCGTTGCTGGTGCCGATTTTCGGCATGCTCGGTTCGGTACTGATCTTTCACGAGAGCGTACCGGCGAGTAAGGTCATGGCAGTGGTGCTGATCGTGCTCGGTCTGGCCGTCGGCCTCTATGGACAGCGAATTTTCAATACTGTGTTTGCGCGTTCTGCGCGCACTTCAATATGAATCGATAGGGAATGGGTATGAGTCTGGGAAGACGTGAGTTCGTGGGGGCCGCCATGGGGGCGACCCTGGTGGGAGGCAGCATGATGGCAGGCGTGGCAGGAGGGGCACAGGCGAGTAACCAGCCTGCTCCGGATAACGTAGTAACAGCACTGAACCCCAATGATTGGGCATCCGTGCGGGCGCAGTTCAATCTGGCGCCGGAATTCGTGCACATTTCCAACTTCTTTCTTGCCTCAAACCCCAGGCCTGTGCGCGAGGCTATGGCTCGCCACCGGCAGGCGTTCGACGAAAACCCGTACACCTATCTCGAAGACAACATGTTCGCCTCACCGCAGGACATGGTCTGGCGCAAGGTCTGCGCTGCGGCTGCCGACTATACCGGCGGACGTGCCGAGGACATCGCCCTGACCACCAGCACCACGCAGGGCCTGTCGATGGTCTACAACGGCCTGAAGCTTGCACCCCACCAGGAAATCCTGACCACCAACCACGAGTGGTACACCCACGACGAGGCGATGCGTCTGGCGGTAGTCAAGTGGGGCGGCAGCATTCGCCGAATCGACCTCTACCAGGGGCCGGACGATGTCAGCGTCGACGCGATCGTCGCGCGCATTGAAAAGGCCATCAAGCCGCACACGCGCATTCTGGCGATGACCTGGGTGCATTCCGGCACCGGCGTACGGTTGCCGGCTCGGGAAATTGGCGAACTGGTGGCGCGGGTCAATCGCGATCGGGCCGAGGCGGACAGAATCATCTACGTGATCGACGGTGTACATGGCTTCGGCTGCTCCGAGGCGCAAGTGGCGAGCCTGGGTTGCGATTTTTTCAGCGCCGGCACGCATAAATGGATACTCGGGCCGCACGGTACCGGCCTGGTCTGGGCGCGTGAAGGTCAATGGGCACACATCACGCCGACCATTCCCACGATCATGGCCGCAGAACCCGCCAACGCTTGGCGCGAGCAACGCGATCCACAGGGGCAGACGCAGGCAGCCTGGGTCAGTCCCGGCGGTTTCCTTGCGTTTGAAAACCAGTGGGCGATGATCGAGGCGTTCAAGTTCATCCAGCAGATCGGGCGCAAGCGCATTGCCGATCGCATCGCGCAACTCAATGGCCAGTTGAAGGAAGGCCTGGCGAAGCTGCCCAACGTGTATTTGCACACACCACGCTCTGCACAGTTCTCCGCAGGTTTTGTCTGCTGCGATGTCAAGGATCGCAGCCCCAAGGAGATCGTCGCCAGGCTCAAGGAACAGAAGATCATTGCCAGTGCCACGCCTTATCGGCATTCGACGGTGCGCTTCTCGGCCGGGATCATCAACTCGCCCGAAGACATCGAAAAAACCCTCAAAGTGATGCGCACTCTGGTCTGACACCCGCTCGAACCGACATCGGTTGCCCGCACTGGCTCAACGCCGGTGCGGGCGCCGACGTTCGCCATTCAATTGAAGAATCGCCGCGTGCCCAAGGGCAAGGATCGATTACATGAACGAAAAATCCGCCGTCTCCCGCAACGCTGCAAAAGAACTGGTCATGTTCCTGTTCTGCTCGACGGTTTATCGGTTGTTTTCCGGTGCACTGATGGTCTCGCTGACCTGGACCATCCTCAACCAGGACGAAGGCGGATACCTGCCTTTGGCGCTGGCGATTTTCTGCTCGTTCATTCCGGCGTTCATCACGCCAGCGATGATCAAGCGACTGTCGCTGCGTATGAACGGACGGCAGATGAGCAGCTGGTTTGTGCTGGGGCTGGCCGGTCTGGCCCTGATATCGGGCGTGTCGCGGGATTTCACCCTCGGCCTGCTGATCACCAATCTGTTTGCCTGGCTGATGATCATGTCGCTGGAGGCCAGCCTGGATATGTGGTTCGCCCAGATTCAAAGGGGCATGGATGAAACCAGAGTGCGGCGGATCAGCGGTGCGACCACGGCGACCAGTCAGGCCGCACTGATGACCGGACCTTTACTGGCGGCAGGTTTGATGCCGATTCTGAGCGGCATGGGTTTCTCGCTGGTGCTCAGCGCCGGCTTCTTTATAGTCGCCGCGATTTGCTTTACCCGTCACAGTCAGCCCTCGGCGGTGCAGACCACTGTCGAAGTCACAGCTGCGACCAGACTGCCACTGACGCTGTTTGTGCCGATGGTACTGATCTGGCCAATCCTCGGGGCATTCAATTTCATGCTGCCGGTGTATGTGGCGAGCCACGGCTGGGCCCTGTTTGAACTGGGCGTGCTCGATGCCGTGTTCGGTCTGGGCATGGCGCTGATCGGCGTGCTGGTGATCATCGCCAATACCGGACGTAATCTGACGGCCTATCTGTCAGGCCTGATTGCACTGGCGCTGATCGCCACATTGATGTGGTTGCTGATGCCGGACAATCTGCTTCTCAAGGCACTGAGCCTGCTGATCCTGGGCATGGCGTTCGGTGGGGCGCGGGTGCATATCCGCGTCGCCATTGCCTGCCGCTACAGCGAGGCCGCGGTGGGGTTGTATGTCAGCCGGGCGAATGCCCTGGCGACGCCGGTTCTGCTGCTGATCCTCAGCCTGCAACTGGCCATGATCGACAATGCCTGGCTGCTCCCGTTCCTGCTGGTGACACTGAGCGTCGCGCTGCTGTTGCAGACCTCGGCTACACGTTTCGCCCGAGGACCTTCGAGCACCGCGGCCGTGGGCGCCTGAGGCGGCGAACCGTGTTGGCGCAGCCCCGGCTCAAGTGCCCCGGGGTTTCGCCCGCGCGGTGGCCTCGGCCACCAACGGATCATCCGGCCAATAGTGCTTCGGATACCGCCCCTTCAAATCCTTCTTCACTTCGGCGTACGTGCTGCGCCAGAAATTCGCCAGATCCTGTGTCACCTGCACCGGCCGCCGCGCCGGCGACAACAGGTGCAACTTGACCACTTGCCGCCCGCCGGCAATTCGCGGCGTCTCGGCAAGGCCGAACAGCTCCTGCAAACGCACGGCAAGAATCGGCGGTGACTCGCTGTAATCCAGGCGTACCGACGATCCCGACGGCACGCTGAGGTGATGTGGCGCCAGCTCATCAAGCTTCTGCGGCAACGGCCACGGCAGCAGATTGCGCACGATGCTCGACAGGTCCAGATTGGCGAAATGACTGAGCCGCGAGACCTTGCCCAAGTAAGGCATTAACCAATGCTCCAGCGTGTTCAGCAACGTCGCATCGCTGACATCCGGCCATTGGCTTTCGGCCTGAGCGTCGAGGTCCAATTGCCGCAGCAAAGCGACCCGCGCCTGCCACTGACGCAGCTCCGGCGTCCACGGCAGCAGCTCCAGACCTTTGCGTCGCACCAGATTGACCAGCGCCTGACTGCGCGCCGCTTCGTCGAGACCGGTCAACGGTTCACGGCTGAGGATCAGTTCGCCGACCTTGCGCTGGCGCTCGGCGCGCAACACACCTTCGCGCTCGTCCCAGTCCAGTTGATCGACACAGCTCACCTGTTCGGCCAACACTGAGTCGAACAGCGCCGGATCGAAATCAGCCGCCAGATAAATCCGTTCCTCGCGCTGGCCCTGTCGGCTGCCGAGGTCGGCAATCACAATCCACGACTCCTTCATCAGGCTGTCGGCTTCGGCGAACAGCGCAGCGCGTCCATTGGCCAGACGATATTCCGCGCCACCGGCGCGACGCTGTTGGGCGACGCGGTCCGGGTAGGCCAGCGCCAGCAGCGCACCGAGCCAGCGCGGATGATCAGGATCGCTGACCGGCGCGCTGACCTTGCCGCGCAAGTAACCACGATATTGTCGCGCCAGTTGCCGCGCACGTTGCACGCCCCCCTGAGCACCGCGCGCCGCGCGCTCCTCACCGCAGAGCAGGAGCAATCGGCTGTGCAGATCCGCGCCGGCCCCCCGCAGAATATCGCGCTCGCCGAGCAGTGCCGCGACGTCGCACGCCATGTTCGCCAGCCCCAGCGCCTGACCGCGCAGCAACAGATGGGCGATGCGCGGATGTGCCGGCAGCTCGGCCATGGCCTGACCGTGGGCAGTCAGCGCTTTATCTTCAAGTGCACCCAAGCGCTGCAACAGATCCTGCGCCTGGGCATACGCTGCCGCCGGCGGAACATCCAGCCAGACCAGTTCGCCCGGGGTCACGCCCCAGCGACCAAGCTGCAGGGCAAGGCTGGCCAGATCCGCCGAGAGGATTTCCGCACTGCCGTAAGCGGCGAGTTGCTCGTGCTGATCCTGCGACCACAAGCGATAACACACCCCCGGCTCCAGACGCCCCGCCCGTCCTGCGCGCTGTGTGGCACTGGCCTTGGAAATGCGCTGCGTGTCGAGTCGGGTCATGCCGCTGCCGGGATCGAAACGCGGCACCCGCGCCAGCCCGGCATCAATCACCACGCGCACGCCATTGATGGTCAGACTGGTCTCGGCGATGTTGGTCGCCAGCACCACTTTGCGCTTGCCCGCCGGGGCCGGGTCGATGGCGGCGCGCTGGGCATTCAGGTCCAGTTCACCGTGCAACGGGCACAGCAAAACATCGCTGCGCTCGCCAATGGCATCACTCAACTGCTGATGCACGCGACGGATTTCCGCCTGCCCCGGAAGGAACACCAGCAGGCTGCCGGTCTCATCGTGCAGGGCTTCGAGGACGGTCTGGGTCACGCGCTGGTCGATGTATTCGCCGGGCTGGAACGGCCGCCCCCAGCGCATGGTCACCGGGAACATGCGCCCTTCACTGCGCAGGATCGGCGCGTCATCGAGCAACCCGGACAGGCGCTCGCCCTCCAGCGTGGCGGACATCAGCAAAATCTTCAGCGGCTGTTCAGCTCGGAACAGTTCGCGGCCGTTCAAACTCAGGGCCAATGCCAGATCGGCATCGAGGCTGCGTTCGTGGAACTCGTCGAAGATCAGCAGGCCCACGCCTTCCAGTGCCGGATCGTCCTGCAGGCGCCGGGTGAGAATGCCTTCGGTGACCACTTCGATACGGGTGTCGGGGCCGACCTTACTGTCGAGGCGGATGCGATAACCGACGGTTTCACCGACCTTCTCGCCCAGTTCGCTGGCCAGTCTTTCAGCCGCCGCACGCGCGGCGAGACGGCGCGGTTCGAGCATGAGAATGGTCTGCCCGGCCAGCCACGCCTCATTGAGCAACGCCAAGGGCACGCGGGTGGTTTTACCGGCGCCGGGCGGTGCTTCGAGCACCGCTTCGTGGCGTGTCGCCAAGGCTTCACGCAGGGCGGGTAAAACTTCATCAATCGGCAAAGAAATCATGCTGGCTCCCAAACAGAGGCGCGAGTATAACGGCGAACTGCGAGGTGTTCGTCAGGGTCTTAACTTCACAAGACGAAGCTTCGTTAACAGATGACTCAGGAGATTTTCCATGCGCTTACCTTCTCGCCTGATCGGCGGTGTACTGGTCGCCACCCTGCTCACCCAAATCACCGCTTGCGGATCGATTTTCTACCCGGACCGTCGCGGCCAGATCGACGGCAAGATTGACCCGGCGATTGCCGTGCTCGACGCCTTGGGTCTGCTGATCTACGTCATTCCCGGCCTGATCGCGTTCGCGGTCGACTTCACCACCGGCGCGATCTATTTCGAACCAGGCCACACGGCCCAGGTCGATCCGGCCAAGTTGAAACAAGCCATTGGCCCGGACGGTCAGGTCAATAACCTCAAGTTGCAGGCTATTCTCGAAACTGAACTGGGCCGCCACTTGCCGCTGGACGATCCACGGCTGATCCAGCACAAGGGCAGCACGCAGCAACTGGCGATGTTGGGCCTGCAACCTGCCGCCTAATCCACAAGGAACCTCTGCACTCATGACCTCCAGCCCCGAACACGCCCGCCTGCTGCGGTTGGCAACCCGCGCCTCGGTGGCGGTGGCCTGCACGCTGATCATCGCCAAAGCCATCGCCTGGTGGCTCAGCGGATCGGTGAGCATGCTCGCCGGCCTCACCGACTCGGCGCTGGATGGCGTCACCTCGCTGCTCAATCTGCTGGCGGTGCATTACGCGCTGCGCCCGGCCGATGACGATCACCGTTACGGCCACGGCAAGGCCGAATCGCTGGCGGGCATGGCGCAGGCACTGTTCATCGGCGGCAGTGCGGTGTTGATCGCCTTTCAAGCCTACGAGCGGATCAAGCAACCGGAGCCACTGGGCGCACCGTGGCTGAGCATCGGCGTGATCGTATTCTCGCTGTTGCTGACTGCCGCATTGCTGACGCTGCAACATCGGGTGATCAAGGAGACCGGCTCCAACGCCGTGCGCGCCGACTCGCTGCACTACCGCTCGGACCTGTTGCTCAACGGCAGCATTCTGCTCGCGCTGATCCTCGCCGGCATGGGCTTTCATCAACTGGATGCGTGGTTCGGTCTGGGGATTGCCGCGTACATTTTGTGGAGTGCGATCCAGATCGCCCGGGAAAGTTTTTCGGTGCTGATGGATGAAGAGCTGCCGACGGATGTCAGCCAACACATGCTCGAACTGGCCTGCGGCGTACCCGGCGTGTTGGGCGCGCATGACTTGCGCACGCGGATTTCGGGCAACCACTGGTTCGTGCAGTTGCACCTGGAGTTGCCGGGGGAGCTGACGTTGTCAGTGGCCCACGGCATCAGCGATCAGGCGGCCGATGCAATTCACGCCGCCTACCCGCGAGCCGAGGTGCTGGTGCACGCTGACCCGATAAAAGCAGCTTCAAGCCACGAGCCGCAAGCTTCAAGCTTGTAGCTGGAAACTTGCAGCTCGTAGCTGCTCTTACTGGACCTGATAACCGCGACTGCTCAGGCAATTGCCCTGAGCCTGGCGGTAAGCCTGCACCACTTCAGGCGCCGGTTGGTACGTCGCGGTACGCGGATCGAAACCGCTTTGCTGCACCGCGTACTGGTAGCACTGGTAGCCGTCCTGCTGCACCTGTTCCGGTGACTGACCATTGGCCGGATAGGCCTCGACGTCATACCCCTGGGATTGCGGCTGCGGTGGTTGCTGCACCGGCGGCTCGACCACCACGTAATCCTGACTGGCTTCCTCATACGCATAGTAGGAACCGGCCGCGAGGAACAGCAGCGCACCGCCGATCCACACTTCACGGGCGTAGTCCGGCAGATAGTGGGTGCGGATCCCTCGCGGCGGCTGCACGACGATGTAGCGCGGGCCTTGCGGGCGATACCAGTAGCCGCCGGAATAGAAGTAATCCTGACCGCGATACGGCACGCGGAATTCGCGATCCGGGAAGCGGTCGATCACATGCCCCGGGCGGTATTGCGGACCTGGGCCCCAACCGTTGCCATGCCCGTCCGGACGGCCGGGCCAGCGATTATCGTTGCCCCGGTTGCCGGTTTGCCATTGCTGGTTGTGGTAACCATTTTGCGGACGCTCGTCGCGGTAGTAACCCTGACGTGGCTCCTGGGTCTGGCGCACAGTGTCGGGCCGTGGCTGGATCGGCAGCGTGTTCGACGGCGGCGGTGGCGCCTGATGCACCGGAGCCGGCTGATTGGGCGCACGGTTCTGGTTCTGCCACTGACCATTGTTGCGCTGCTGGCCGTTGTGTTCGAACTGGCGGCTGTTATCGCCCCGAATGATTTCGTTGTTCTGCGGCCGCGGCTGGTTTTGCGGC
>NZ_QAIU01000456.1:4793-6140 GCF_003061205.1 Pseudomonas sp. HMWF006 | reverse complement strand
CACGCCCTTGATTGCCCTGATGCTCGCCACCGTGCCCGTTATTCTCGGGGCCACGATTCTGTGGCTCGTCGGCAAGCGCTTGCGCACTGACGCTCACACACAGCAAACCAACACCGGCCAGACGCCAGATGCGCGACTTCATGCTCTTCCTCACTGCGGGTATTAAGAGGGCTTGTAGCTAAGACCGGGAATACACACACCGGGTTCTGCGACAGGTTATCAGTCACGAAACTTATTTATTGAGGATGACCGTACAGCGAGGCATAAAAATCGCAGGCAAGAAAAAAGGGAGACCCGTCGGCCTCCCTTCTAGAGAACTTCGTCCTGGCTCGACGCTTTTGACGTCGGCTCACCTCACGCCGTCTTCTGGACAGTGTGCAGCTCGGGGACCGGCACAACCCCGGTGGGGGTGGCGGCCGCGGCGGGCCTGTTTGGGCGGGCCGCTGTGGACTGTGTTACCGAGCAGTGATTCTGGTGATAAGCATAGGCGCGAGGCCGCGACAGAGGATTGCGAAGATTGCTCAAATAAACACCACTTGCGCAATTTTTAACCCTGGATAGATAATCCGCCGCAATAGTTACAACCAAGGACAGATTGATGAGCAAACTCGACCGTTACGACCTGAGCATTTTGGCGGAATTGCAGCGCGACGCCCGCATCTCCAACCAGGAACTGGCCGAGCGTATCGGTCTGTCGCCCTCGCCCTGCTCGCGTCGGGTCAAACAGTTGGAAGACGATGGCTACATCTCCCGTCAGGTCGCCCTGCTCGATCGCAAAATGCTTGGCCTGAGCCTGACCGCCTATGTGTTGATCGGCATGGACCGGCATACACCGGAGCGTTTCGAGAATTTCGAGGCGGCGATTCGCACCTTGCCGCAGGTGCTGGAGTGCAGCCTGGTGACCGGCGTCGATGCGGATTACCAGTTGAAGGTGGTGGTGCCGGACATGGATCACTATCAAAAGCTGTTGCTGGGGCACCTGACCCGGATTGAAGGCGTGACCAGCGTGCGCTCAAGCTTCGTACTGAATCAGGTGCTCAACAGCACTGAACTGCCACTGACGCATCTGCGCAGCTAATCAAAAGCCCCTCACCCCAGCCCTCTCCCAGAGGGAGAGGGAGCCGACCAAGGTGTCTGGCAGCATCCATCGACCTGAACCTTCGAGTCGATTATGGATTCACAGACGCAAGATCAGGTCGGTGTAACTCGTGGGCATCGCACGGCCAGTCCACTCTCCCTCCCAAAGGGAGAGGGAGCCGACCGAGGTGTCTGGCATCATCCATCGACCTGAACCTTCGCGTCGATTATGGATTCACAGACGCAAGATCAGGTCGGTGTAACTCGTGA
>NZ_QAIU01000456.1:0-4783 GCF_003061205.1 Pseudomonas sp. HMWF006 | reverse complement strand
TCGAGTCGATTATGGATTCACAGACGCAAGATCAGGTCGGTGTAACTCGTCGGCATCGCACGGTCAGTCCACTCTCCCGCCCAGAGAAAGAGGGAGCCGACCGAGGTGTCTGGCAGCATCCATCGACCTGAACCTTCGAGTCGATTATGGATTCACAGACGCAAGATCAGGTCGGTGTAACTCGTGGGCATCGCACGGCCAGTCCACTCTCCCTCCCAAAGGGAGAGGGAGCCGACCGAGGTGTCTGGCATCATCCATCGACCTGAACCTTCGCGTCGATTATGGATTCACAGACGCAAGATCAGGTCGGTGTAACTCGCGGGCATCGCACGGCCAGTCCACTCTCCCTCCCAAAGGGAGAGGGAGCCGACCGAAGTGTCTGACAGCATCCATCGACCTGAACCTTCGCGTCGATTCTGGATTCACAGACGCAAGATCAGGTCGGTGTAACTGGTGAGCATCGCACGGCCAGTCCCCTCTCCCTCTGGGAGAGGGCTAGGGTGAGGGCAACAGGTTCGGATCAGACCCAGATCAATGCCACCCCGCACACCTTGGCGTATACTCGCCGCGCCCTTTTAGCCCCATGCGCGCCGGAGAGACCCGATGGATCCAGCAGTATTCGAAGAGTGGATGATGACTGGCCTGGTCAGCATCCTGATCATTTTCATGGGATTCATCGTCTGGGATCTGGCGAAGAAGTCCAAGGCCGGGCGTTTCGGCTCGTTCATTCTGTTCTTCGTGCTGGGCCTGGGCGTGGCCGCGTTCATCATCAAGAGTGTAGTGATCGGCCTGATCGAATCCGGCGCGTTATAGGCGCGGCGGCACTTCTTTCCATTGCCCCTGATCGAGTCCGTCGATCGTCCAGTCACCAATCCTGACGCGCACCAGCCGCAACGTCGGCAGCCCGACCGCAGCGGTCATCCGCCGCACCTGACGATTGCGCCCTTCGCGAATCACCAGTTCCAGCCATGAAGTCGGGATGGTCGCGCGAAAGCGTACCGGTGGATTGCGCGGCCACAACTCGGGTTCATCCAGTTGCCGCGCTTCGGCAGGCAGGGTCATGCCGTCGTTCAACTCAACGCCGTCACGCAAACGCTGCAATTGCTCGGCCGTGGGCACGCCTTCGACCTGCACCCAGTACGTCTTCGGCAACTTGTGTTTCGGATCGGCAATCCGCGCCTGCAACTGGCCATCGTTGGTCAGCAGCAACAAACCTTCACTGTCGCGATCAAGCCGCCCGGCCGGGTAGATGCCGGGCACCTCGATGAAATCCTTGAGCGTCGCCCGCCCGCCTTCGTCACTGAACTGCGTCAGCACATCGAACGGCTTGTTGAGCAGGATCAGCTTCGGCTCGGCCGGTGGTGCCTTGGCAACACGGCGCGGGGAAGAAGACTGAGGCTTCGCACCAGGACGGCGAGAAGGTGGACGCGGGGGACGGGACATAAGAGAGCAAACATTTAGCGATCAGGGCTGACAATGCTAGTGCCCCGACCGCCAAATGACCACGACTAACCGTTAACGGAACGGCGGCTCGTCGAAGCTGCGCAGTTTGCGCGAGTGCAGCGAGTTGAGTTCGGTGCGCAGCAGGTCCACCGCCTCGATGCCGATCTTCAAGTGCTGGCTGACCGCACGCTCGTAGAACGCGTTGGCCGAACCCGGCAGCTTGATTTCACTGTGCAGCGGTTTGTCCGACACACACAGCAACGTGCCATATGGCACCCGCAGGCGATAACCCTGGGCGGCGATGGTGCCGCTTTCCATGTCCACGGCCACGGCGCGGGACAGGTTGATCAACGGTCGTTCCTGAGCCCAGCGCAATTCCCAGTTACGGTCGTCGTAAGTCAGCACGGTGCCGGTGCGCAGGCGTTTCTTCAGGTCATCGCCCTTCTCGCCGGTGACGTTGGCCGCGGCTTGCTGCAGCGCCAGTTGCACTTCAGCCAGAGCCGGAATCGGAATGTTCGGCGGCACCACGCGGTCAAGAATCCCGTCGCGACGCATATAGGCGTGCGCCAGCACATAGTCGCCGATGGTCTGCGACTGACGCAGGCCACCGCAGTGGCCGATCATCAGCCAGCAATGCGGACGCAGCACCGCCAGGTGGTCGGTGATGTTCTTGGCGTTGGACGGGCCAACGCCGATATTCACCAGGGTCACGCCGTGGCCATCGCTGGCGATCAGGTGATAGGCCGGCATCTGGTAGCGGTGCCAGACCACACCGGCAGCAATCGCCGAGGCTTCACCGTGATCCATGCTCTTCTCGATGATCACGTTGCCCGGCAGGACCATGCGCACGAAACGCGGGTCTTTGCGCAGTTGCTCCAGGCCGTGGACGATGAACTGGTCGACGTAGCGGTGATAGTTGGTCAGCAGGATCCACGGCTGCACATGGCGCCAGTCGCTGCCGGTGTAGTGCACCAGACGGCGCAGGGAAAAGTCGACCCGCGCGGCGTCGAACAGCGCCAGTGGCAGCGGATCGGTGTTTTCCCAGTCGTAGAGACCATCGGCGATGCCATCGGTGGCGGCGGACAGGTCGGTGCTCGGGAACACCCGCGCCAGCACGGCGGCGGTGACGCCGGAGCCGGCCAGTTCATCGCCCTGCTCGACCACGTACGGGTACGGAATGTTCTGTTGGCTGACACCGACTTCCACGGTCACGGTGAAGTCGTGCATCAGCGGCACCAGTTGTTCCAGCAGGTATTTGCGGAACGCCGCCGGGTGGGTGACGGTGACGCTGTAGGTGCCTGGCAACTGCACTTTGGCGTAAGCGCGAGTGGTCTGCGGCACTTCGCCCTGACAGTGATAGGTCAGACGCAGTTCGGGATAACGAAACAGGGCACGCTGTTCGGCGTCGGGCTCGACGCGATCCTTGAGGTAACGCTTGAGCGCCGAGTTCAGCGCAGTGGTGGCCCGCTCATGCAGCTCGGCCAGACGATCCACGGCTTGTTCGGCGGTTTGAACGACAATAAACGCTTCGGTCACGATCAGCTTCCTGTGTTCTGACTTGCAGAGCTTCATCTTGCCTGCATCGTGGTCTCACGGGAACAGTGGCGTTGTGGCTGTACCCAAATCTTTCAGACAACGCGAATCCCTGTGGGAGCTGGCTTGCCAGCGATGAGGCCTTCACATTCGACATCAATGTTGACTATCAGGCCGCCATCGCTGGCAAGCCAGCTCCCACAGGGTTTTGTGGAGTTTGGGGTCAGAAGCCCTGGGGGGTCGAGCGGGCGACGATCGCTGCGACATCCAGCCCATGGGGCAACGCGCCGTAGACCCGGCCGCCGCCACTCAACCGACTGGCAATAAACGCATCACTCACCGCCGAATTCCCGGCTTCCAGCAGCAGTTTGGCCTGCAACCCAAGGGCAATGCCCTCGGTCAATTGCCGAGCCCGATACTGAATATCGCGGGTGTCCTTGAAATGTGCCTGCAACTGCTGAATATGCGCGGCCAAACGTTTGTCACCGTGGCCATCGCCCAACTCCCTGAACAACACATCGAGAACGCCCGGCTCTTTAGACAGTGCGCGCAAAACGTCGAGGCACTGCACGTTGCCCGAACCTTCCCACGTCGAGTTCACCGGCGCCTCGCGGTACAGGCGCGGCAAGATGCTTTCCTCGACGTACCCCGCGCCGCCCATGCATTCGGCCGCTTCGTTGATCATTCCCGGGGCACGTTTGCAGATCCAGTATTTGCCCACCGCCGTCACCAGCCGGGCGAATTGCGCTTCGTGGCGATCATCCAGATGATCCAGGGCCTTGCCCATGCGCAGGCTCAGGGCCAGCGCAGCTTCGCTTTCCAGGGCCAGGTCGGCGAGCACGTTCTGCATCAACGGTTGCTCGCTGAGCAACTTGCCGCCGACCTTGCGGTGCGCGCAGTGATGGCTGGCCTGGGTCAGCGCCTGACGCATCAACGCGCTGGAACCGACCATGCAATCGAAACGGGTCATTGCCACCATCTCGATGATGGTCGGCACCCCGCGCCCTTCTTCACCGACCATCCACGCCAGGGCGCCACGGAACTCCACTTCGCTGGAGGCGTTGGACTGGTTGCCGAGTTTGTTTTTCAGGCGCTGGATATAGAACTGATTGCGCGTGTCGTCCGGGCGATGGCGTGGCAGCAGGAAGCAGGTCAGGCCCTTGTCGGTCTGCGCCAGCGTCAGGAACGCATCGCACATTGGCGCCGAGCAGAACCACTTGTGCCCGACCAGTTCATACGCCTGGCCCGGACCGCTGGCGCCGACCGGATAGGCCTTGGTGGTGTTGGCGCGCACGTCGGTGCCGCCCTGCTTCTCGGTCATCGCCATGCCGATGGTCACGCCGGCCTTGTGCGCCATGCCGACGTTGCGCGGGTCGTATTCGGTGGCGAGGATTTTCGGTAGCCACTGCTCGGCCAGATCCGGTTGCAGGCGCAGCGCCGGAACGCTGGCGAAAGTCATGGTCAACGGGCAACCGCTGCCGGCTTCGGCCTGGCTGTGCAGATAGCTCATCGAGGCGCGGGCAACGTGGGCGCCGTCCTGCGGATGCGCCCACGGCAAGGAGGTCAGTCCGTGCTCGATCGCGGTGCGCATCAGTTCGTGATAAGCGGGATGAAACTCGACCAGATCAATGCGATGGCCATAGCGATCATGACTGGCGAATACCGGTTTGTTCTGATTGGCAAGGAACCCGGCCTCCATCAGCGGCCCCCCGGCCAGCGCGCCGTAGGCATCAATCCGCGACTCGGCCCAGCCGGCACCGAACCTGCGCGACCATTCCTGCAACGGCAGGTCGATGCGGTACAGGTT
>NZ_QAIU01000039.1:0-4929 GCF_003061205.1 Pseudomonas sp. HMWF006 | reverse complement strand
CTTGGGGCAGGGGTGTGCGGGTGAGGCGCGAGGAGACTAGCAGACGGCTTATGGCGAGTTTGTGACAGTCAGAAACATGTCGTAACAGCATCGCGCCGCTTTTCAGAACACCCTGCTCGGCAGGCCATGGCCGACATGGCAATCTGCTCGCGCAATGACCCTGTTTGAAATGGCCTGAAAGGCTCTATACAAGTTTATTGGAGCGGTAATGCAACCCGATACGCGAACACTACCTATCACCTTGTCCCCGGAGCTCGATTTCGACCAGAACGCCGCCAGCGCGTTTGGCGAGTCGCTGTCCAGTCAATACACCCAGGCCACGCCATTCCCGCACATCGTCATCGACAATTTCCTGCACCAGGACGTCATTGCCAGTATCCGCACGCACTTCCCGGTCGAGCCGACCCACAACGAAATGATTTACGAGCGTGGCTACAAAGGCCAGCTCAAGCGCCAGATCAGTCCCAACGAATGCAGCCCCTATTTGAAGAGCGTATTCAACACCTTCAACTCCGCGCCGATGCTGCAGTTCCTTGAAAAGCTCACCGGCATCCAGGGCCTGATTCCCGATCCCTATTTCACTGGCGGCGGCCTGCACGAAACCAGGAGCGGCGGCTTCCTCGGTGTGCACTCGGACTTTCGTCTCAACAAAAAGCTTAATGTCGAGCGGCGGTTGAACGTGATCATTTACCTGACGCAAGACTGGCAGGAGGCGTACGGCGGTAATCTGGAGCTTTGGGATGTGGGGATGAAGAAATGCCTGAAAAAAATTCTGCCGGTCTATAACCGTTGCGTGATTTTCAACACGGACAAGGACAGCAATCACGGGCATCCGGAGCCGTTGACGACGCCTGAAGGCATCACTCGTCGGTCGATTGCGCTTTATTACTACACCGCAAGCGGACAAGGGATTGATCCTTCGCAGAGGAACAAAACCCATTACAAGCCACGGCCGAAGGATCGCTGGAGTGTGAAGTACTACCTGAATAAATTGTTCAAGAGGAAGGGGTGAGGTTGTTTTTGTTCAAGGCTAGCGCCAGTCTTTGCGCATCGGGCGGGCAGGGCTGATGATCGTTTTGCTTCCGGCCAGAGCACGCGATCAATTCGGCTCGCTCGCCCCCTCGTCAGTTCTCGTTCCATCAATAGGTTGATCCATGCCCAGAAGCGCCCGACTTCAAAAAAAACTCCATGCACGGTATCTGATGGCGACCGCTGAAGCGGTGGTCGGAGATGACTGCCTTGTCGGAAAACTGTGGGCACTGAACCAAGGTGACAGGTTCGAGCTGAGTGCAGCCTCATTCCATTCTGGGGCTATTGGAAAATACCGCCTGCAATACGTGATAACGAGAGGCCCTGTTCCTGGGCACTGGTTGTACAAAAATTTTGACCCAGAGGAACTTGTATTATTTTTTACGGCGAAAGACTTTGCCGGCATTTGCCATGGCTGGACGCTGTTCAAGGATTGAAAACATCAGATTTGGCGCTCTGACGGGCAGTTTTTGCACTAAGACCTGAGCAGGCGTTCGTGAACGCCTGCTTCGATCAATGAACCCGCCCGATTGTTGGTGCAAACGCCTGCGCTGGCGATCAAGCCGCAGTTTCACCACCGCGCACTTGCCTGCCGCCATCCTTCACGCCACCCCTCAGTGCATGCCTGAGTTTCAACGCTGGCCTTTCGACGCAGTAATATGAAACGCCACTCAACAGGAACGACAGGCCCAGTATCTTGGCCACGGTGTAAGCATCGTATGAACTAATCGGCCATAGACCGTGCAGGAAGTACATCACCGCATAGTGATTCAGGAACACCCCGTAGCTGATGTTTCCGAGGAATTCATCAGCCCGGTGATACTTGAGTTTCGTCAGCAGATACACCGCGGGTACACCGAGTGCAATGCCTGCGGTCACTTCGGCATTGAACGGTTGGCGCTCGATCCAGCCGGCCATGATCGCGATGAAGATCAATGCCGCCGCCACGGCGGTGCTTGCCACGATGGCCAGGCTCTTCGCCTGCGGTTTGTACAGGTAGCTACCGCACAGAAAGATGAACAGCACCCCCGGCAACAAGCGGTAGCCATACACGTCAGTGTTGATCAGACCAAGGCACGCGGGGATGAACACGGCGACGGACAAGACGAAGGCAACACCCCGCGCTCGATAGAGGATCAGGAAAGGGATCACCAGGTAGAAGCACATTTCCAGTCCAAGCGACCAGGCCGGTGGCAGGATGGCGTTCCCGGTTGCGCCAAACATGTAGAAGCCCAGTGGCACCATTGCCAGGCTCGCAGCAATGTTTTTGAACGTCAGTTCGGCCTCTTGGGGCGAGCCGGGGAACAGGATGTAGAGCACCGCACTTGCCGCGAAGAAGTAGAGCAGGAACTGAGGGTAAAGGCGCAGGATCCTGTCGAGGTAGAACAGACCGACTTTCTCTGGCGCCTGGTAGTTGCGCTCGATCAGCGAAGTCATCACGAAACCGCTGATGATCAAGAAAGAAATCACGGCGATCACGCCCGGGTTCAAGCCCATGAACGTCTTGTTCATATGCGAAACAGCGACCAGCACGGCCAATAGCAGTCGATAAGCGCCCACTTACATCCCCAAAACGACCTTGTATTTGGCGCGTAAATTACGATGTTTCGCGGATGGAGAACAGGGTTTTTCTCCGGGATGGCGCGATAGCGGTCGGGCAGTCACGTTGCTGTCGGCTGGGCGGTGCTATCGCGAGCAAAGCAATCACTGCGTATCAGGCCTCCCGATTTATTCACACAACGCATCTGCCACGCGATAACCGTCCACCATGGGTGCTTTGCTCACATCCAGTTCGATGCGGCAACTCTGTCCGGTCTTTTCGCCCCATTTCATTTGGAAGACCTTGCCTTCACCCACTGACAGCAACACTTGGCCGGCCTGGCCGACGACGCCGGCACTGGCGCCTTTTTCGTTGGTGATGGTGGTGCCGAACGGTGGTTGCTTGCCGTCCTTGAGGCGTACGTTGAGCAGCGCTTTTTCCGAGCGGCTGGCGGCGAAGCTGGCTTTGACCACGGCACCGCGACGCGGCACGACGTTGGTCACGCCTTCTTCGATGTCGATGTTGTTGTCCAGCTCGCCGGTGTCCAGTGCCACGCGGTTTTTACGGTAAGGCGTGACGTAGGGAACCAGGGCATACCCCTTGGCGTTGGTCAGCGTGCCGGGGGCGTTGAGGACGCCGACGTTCGGGGTGTCCTTGACTTCGACCAGGGCCACGGTTTCGCCAAGGGTCTGGCCGAATTCGAGGCCATCACTGTGACCGAGCACGGAGCCTGCGGCGCTCACCGAGGTCTGTCGGTAACCGCTGCCGACACTGACGCCGGCGCCGAGTTGGGCGAACGGCGCGCGGTAGCCGATAAGGGCCGAGCCGTTGTTGCCGCCGTTGTCGGAGCGGTTGGCGTTGACGTTGTAGTTGAGGTTGCCGTCGCGCCCGCTCAGGCCGGCACGCTGGTCGAGGCTGCCGTCGTTGTTGCGCGTAACCGTGTAGGTGCCGGTGCTGCGCGTCTGGCCGATGGGCATGGATACGCTGAACACCACTTGGTTGTTCTGGCCGAAGTTGTCGGTCAGGGTCTTGCTGGCGTAGATGCCGTAGGTCACGCCTTTGTATTGGGTGTTGAAGCCCAATTGCATCTGTTTGTCTTCGCGCGAGGTACCCCAGTAGTTCTGCTTGCTCATGTTCAGGTAGAACGAGCCGTAGCTGTCGAGGGCCTGGTTGATGCTGGCTTCGACTTTGCTGCGCTTGGAGAGCGTGTTGAATTCGTTCGGTTCTTGCAGGCGCACCGCTTCATCAAAGTCGCGATAGCCTTCGGTGGAATAGCGATAGCCGGCGAAGCGTACCGAAGTGCCAGTTTCGAATGCCTTGCCGTAGCGCACGCCAAAACTCTGGCCTTTCTCTTTGCCGGCCGCGACTCCGGAACCCCTCGGTACATCGGTCTGGGCCTGGGTTACGTCCAGCGAAACGGCGCCCAGACTGCCGAGGCTTTTGCCCACGCCGACGACGCCAGCGCGATAGAAGTCAGCGCCCAACAGGCCGCCATACACCGTCAGATCGAACGGCAAACCGTAAGCCAGAGAAGCCTGGGCGAAGGCCGGGCGCTGGCCGCCGTCGACAGCGTTGTACTCACCGGCGGTGGCGCTGTAGCGCCAGGTTTTTTCCCGCAGCATGTTCGCCAGCGTGGCGTACGGTTGGGTGAAGCGCCGCTCGCGACCGTCAGCTTCGGTGATGATCACTTCCAGGTCGCCACTGCCCGATGCCGCATTGAGATCGTCGATTTCGAACGCGCCGGGCGCCACATACGTGGTGTACAGCGAGTAGCCGTTCTGGCGCACTTCGACCTTGGCCTGGGTTTCGGCGATGCCGCGAATGATCGGCGCATAACCTTGCATCGAGTCCGGCAGCATGCCCATGTCGGACGCGACCTGGGCGCCGCGAAACGGAATGCTGTCAAACACATCACCCGGGGTGAAGCTTTCGCCCAGGGTCAGCGTGCCCTTGATCGCGGTCAGATCACGCTGTGCATAGGTGTTGCTGCGCTGCCAGTCCTGCTGGCCGTCTTCATCTTGACGGAACGAGGAACTGGAGCGAAAACGCCAGTCGCCGAGGTTGAATCCGCCGTTGGCGTAGAGGTTGTATTGCGTGCCGTTGCCACGGGCGTCGGACTGCGTGTTGGCCGCCGAGAACTGATAGTTGAGCATCGCCGCGTTGATTCCGCGATCCCATTCCTGCGGAGCGACATAACCCGTGGCGTCGCGGCGCAAGGCGATCTGCGGCACGCTGATGTCGAGGGTCAGGCGCCCGGCGTCGAAGCTCACCGAAGAGCCTTCGATCAATTGGGCAAGGTCGATGCACGCGGGGAATGACTCACCCGGGGTCAGGAACGCATCGACCTTGACCCCGAGTTC
>NZ_QAIU01000038.1:0-2787 GCF_003061205.1 Pseudomonas sp. HMWF006 | reverse complement strand
CTACTCGATCAGTTCCCTTTTCCCCAGGTGGGTGTGGGGAAAGGGGGCAGGCCGAGTGCTGTTCAAAACCTGAGTTCGACTCGATATTTCAGGTCGGTGTAGTTCGCATAACTACTCGATCAGTTCCCTTTTCCCCAGGTGGGTGTGGGGAAAGGGGGCAGACCGAGTGCTGTTCAAAACTGAGTTCGACTCGATATTTCAGGTCGGTGTAGTTCGCCTAAACCACTCGGTCAGTTCCCTCTCCCTCTGGGAGAGGGCTAGGGTGAGGGCAACCCGGCTGACACCCCTCACATCTCGAGATTGACCCACCCCGGCTTCGCCACCTCCGGCGCCACCGCTTTCACAGTCTTGCCGGTGGCCATCTCCACCCGCCGCGCCACCTCCGGGTCATCGGCAAACGGCACCATGCTCGCTTCATCCAGACTGTCCGCCGTCTCCCGCCGCAAGCAGTACTCCACCGCCAGCCACAGAAACACCACGCCCAACACATTGAAAAAAATCTCCATCACGACCGGCTCCTTGCCTCAGGCGATCTGCGCTTCACTGCGCGCCAGCGCCACATCGGCCACACGCACCGTGCGCCAGACGTTATAAGCCATCAGCAACATCCCGGTGAGGAAGAACACCCCGCCGGCAAACCGCACGATGAACCCCGGATGACTGGCTTGCAGCGCCTCGACGAACGAATAGGTCAGCGTGCCGTCCTCGTTGATCGCCCGCCACATCAGACCCTGGGTAATGCCGTTGACCCACATCGAGGCGATGTACAACACCGTGCCGATGGTCGCCAGCCAGAAGTGCAGGTTGATCAGCGGCGTGCTGTACATCTGCTCGCGGCCAAATACTTTGGGTACCATGTGGTAGGTCGCGCCGAACGTAATCATCGCCACCCAGCCCAAGGCTCCGGCGTGGACGTGGCCAATGGTCCAGTCGGTGTAGTGGGAGAGGGCGTTGACGGTCTTGATCGCCATCATCGGCCCTTCGAAGGTCGACATGCCGTAGAACGCCAGCGACAGCACCAGAAAGCGCAGGATCGGGTCGGTGCGCAACTTATGCCAGGCACCGGACAAGGTCATCATGCCGTTGATCATCCCGCCCCAGCTTGGCGCCAGCAGGATCAGCGACATGGCCATGCCCAGCGACTGCGCCCAGTCCGGCAGGGCGGTGTAGTGCAAATGGTGCGGGCCGGCCCAGATGTACAAGGTGATCAGCGCCCAGAAGTGCACGATCGACAAGCGGTACGAATACACCGGGCGGTTGACCTGTTTCGGCACGAAGTAATACATCATTCCGAGGAACCCGGTGGTCAGGAAAAAGCCCACCGCGTTGTGCCCGTACCACCACTGCACCATCGCGTCGGTGGCGCCGGAATACACCGGATAGGACTTGAACCAGTCCACTGGAATCGACAGGTGATTGACCACGTGCAGCATGGCGATCACCAGAATGAACGCGCCGAAGAACCAGTTGCCGACGTAAATATGCTTGGTCTTGCGCTGGACCACGGTGGTGAAAAACACGATGGCGTAAGCGACCCAGACCACCGCCATCCACACCGCGCCGGAGAATTCGATTTCGGCGTATTCCTTGGTGGTGGTGTAGCCCAGCGGCAGGGTGATCAGCATGATCACGATCACCGACTGCCACCCCCAGAAGGTGAACGCGGCGAGCTTGTCCGAGTACAGCCGCACCTGGCAGGTACGCTGCACCGCGTAATAACTGGCGGCGAATTGCGCGCTGCCGGCGAAACCGAAAATCACCAGGCTGGTGTGCAAAGGCCGCAAGCGACCGAAGGTGGTCCACGGCAAGTCCAGATTCATGTCCGGCCATACCAGTTGCGAGGCGATCCATACCCCCATCGCCATGCCCACGACACCCCAGAAAACCGTCGCGATGACAAATTGGCGGACGACCTTGTAGTTGTAAGCCTGTCCGATTGTTGCTGTGCTCATGGTCAGTTCATCCACGGTTGCAAAGTCTTGCCAGGCCACCCTGGTCTGGCACGAGCTGCACTGTAGAAACCCCGCCAGAAACAAAACAGGCTCAGGAATCTTTCATTTGTGCGGATCAGATTGAATGGCTTACTGCGGCGTTCTGCCGCGCCCTGATATGGTTTTTATGCGTTCAGGTGAATCTGTAACGTGCTGCGCTGCTTCGTCATAGTGCATGCAGAATCTGTAGGAGTGAGCACGCTCACTCCTACAGCAATTGCGCACAATTCTGATGGGGTAGTTGCTGCATGTACCAATACGATGATTACGACCGCGCACTGGTGTTCGAGCGCGTTGCGCAATTCCGCGATCAGGTCGAGCGCTTCATGGCCGGAGAGTTGAGCGAAGAGGAGTTCCTGCCGCTGCGCCTGCAAAACGGCCTGTACCTGCAAAAGCACGCGTACATGCTGCGGGTGGCGATTCCCTACGGCACCTTGAGCGCCGAACAGATGCGCACCTTGGCAGACATCGCCAGCGATTACGATCGCGGTTACGGCCACTTCACCACGCGGCAGAACATGCAATTCAACTGGATTGAGCTCGCCGAGGTGCCGGACATTCTCGAACGTCTGGCGCAGGTCAACATGCATGCGATCCAGACCTCCGGCAACTGCGTGCGCAACATCACCACCGAGGCATTTGCCGGGGTCGCGGCGGACGAAATGATCGACCCGCGACCGCTGGCGGAAATCCTCCGGCAGTGGTCGACGATCAATCCGGAGTTCCTGTTTCTGCCGCGCAAATTCAAGATCGCCATCTGTTCGGCGAAGCAGGATCGTGCGGCGATCATGATGCA
>NZ_QAIU01000455.1:815-5388 GCF_003061205.1 Pseudomonas sp. HMWF006 | reverse complement strand
ATCCTCGCTCGCGGTGTTGCGTCTGGCCGTCACCGCGGAGCTCGCGCAGAAATGGTTGATGAGCCGCCTCACCGATTTCTATGCGCGTTACCCGCACATCACCTTGCACCTCTATGAACAACCGATCGACGCTGCGGCGCCCGGGGAAGACATTGATCTGGCGATCACCTACGGCACCGGCCCGTTGGACAGCAGTGCGTATTTCGTCCGGCCGCTGCCCGACCTGCAATTTTTCCCGGTGTGCAGCCCCGGACTGTTCAACCAGGGCAACCTGAAAACGCCAAAGGATCTGGCCCGTCACTGCCTGCTGCACGATGATCAGGACGGCAAGACCTGGACCGCCTGGCTGACTAGCCACGCCGGCGATCAGCGGCCGCAACGCCAGTTGTATTTCGCCCATGCCGGGCTGGCCCTGGAAGCGGCGGCGCAAGGGCAGGGCGTGGCGATGGGCGACAACCTCACCGCCCAGGAGGATTTGCAGAGCGGGCGACTGGTGCGACCCTTCGCGTCGAGCATGACCGCCCTCGGTCAATACGCGCTGGTCTGCGAACGGGTGCGTCTGGAGCGTCCGGCGGTGGCGCAGATGCTCGAATGGTTCAACGATCAACTGGCCGATTGATGAGTTGAACTCAACTGTTCCGTAATAATCATCGTTGGCGAGCGCAGCGCCTGCGCCCTTAGCCTGTGGTCATTCCCAACCCGAAGACGAGGTTTGACCATGGCACGTTTGCTCGACTCCACCCCCAAACAGGACGGCTTCCGTCTGCCCGGCGAATTCGAAGCGAAGTCCGGCTGCTGGCTCGGCTGGCCGGAGCGCACCGACGTCTGGCGCAACGGCGCCAAGCCGGCGCAGAAAGTCTGGGTGCAGATCGTCAGCGCCATCTCGCAGAGTGAGCCGGTCACCGTGTGCGCCTCTGCCGCGCAATTCGCCACCGCCCGCCGGCAGTTGCCGCCGCAGGTACGCGTGGTCGAGATGACCTGCAATGACACCTGGTTCCGCGACAGCGGTCCGTGCTTTGTCGTCAACGATCAGAGCGGCGAAGTGCGCGGCGTCGACTTCGAGTTCAACGCCTACGGCGGCCTCGACGGTGGCTTGTATTACCCCTGGGACAAGGACGACCAGATCGCCAGCAAGATCCTCGAAATCGAGCGCTTCGACCGCTACCGCGCGCCGTTGATTGCCGAACTGGGCGGTATCCAGAGCGACGGCCAGGGCAGCATCCTCACCACCGAGCAATGCCTGCTCAACCGCAATCGCAACCAGCACCTGGGCAAGGACGAAGTCACCCGACGCCTCACCGATTACCTCGGTGCCGAACAGGTGATCTGGCTGCCACGGGGCTGCAAGTTCGACGAAACCGACGGCCATGTCGACGACCTCGCCTGCTTCGTGCGTCCCGGCGAAGTGGTGTTGCAATGGACCGACAACCGCGATGACCCGCAGTGGGAAATCTATCAGGAGGCCTACGACATCCTGCGCAGCACCCGTGACAGCCGGGGCCGCGAGCTGATCGTGCACAAACTGCCGCAACCGGACGTACTGGAGTGGACCGCCGAAGAAGCCGAAGGCCTCGATCAGCAGGACAGTACCCACACCCGACAGGCCGGCACCCAAATCTGTGCGTCATACATCAACTACTACGCTGGCAACCGCTCGATCGTGGTGCCGCTGTTCGGTGACCGCAACGATCAGGTGGCACTGGCGACACTCGCCGAACTGTTCCCGCAGCACAAGATCGTCGGCATCGAAAACTCCCGTGAAATCCTGCTCGGTGGTGGCAACGTCGCCTGCATCACCATGCCGCAATACGCCGGCAAGGGGGTGTGATGATGGGCCTGCACAAACTGACTCAAGCGTTAATGCTGGTGCTTGCACCCCTGTGTGTGCAGGCCGCCGATTCCGCCAAACCGGTGGTTAACCTGTACATCTGGGGCGAGTACCTGGCACCGGACACACTGAAGAATTTTGAAGCGAAAACCGGCATTCATGTGGTCGCCGATCACTTTGATTCGCTGGAAACCGTCGAGACCAAACTGCTCACCGGGCGCAGTGGTTACGACCTGGTGCTGACTGCCGGCCAGCACTTGTCGCGGGCCATCGAGAGCGGCGCAATCCAGCCGTTGGACAAGGCGCGGGTGCCGCACTTTGCCGGGGTCGGTGATGAGTTTCGCCAGCACATGGCGGTGTTCGATCCGGGCAATCGCTATGCGGGGATCTACGCCTGGGGCACCACCGGCGTCGGTTACCAGGACGAGGCGATCAAGCAGCGCCTGCCGAATGCGCCGACCGACAGTTGGGCGATGCTGTTCGATCCGGCCGTGGTGGCAAAATTTGCCGATTGCGGAGTCAGTCTGCTCAATGATCCTAACGAAGTGTTCGCCGCCGTGATGAAGTACATGGGCCTGGACATCAACCGGCAGAACCTCGACGACTTGAAACTCGCCGAGCAGCAACTGGCGAAGATCCGTCCGTACATCCGCTACTTCGACAACGACCTGAACATCAGCGACCTGGCCAATGGCAACACCTGCGTGGCGATGTCGTGGAACGGCAACGTGGCGATTGCGGCAGGGCAGGCGGAGGCGGCGAACAAACCGTTCAAACTGAGTTACCACATCCCGAAAGAAGGCACGTTGATCTGGTTTGACGCGATGGTCATTCCCAAGGACGCGCCGCACCCGCAGGCCGGGCTCGCGTTGATGGATTATCTGATGACGCCGGAGGTGATCGCGCCGATTACCGACACCATTCATTACGCCAATGCGATCACGGCGGCGGACGGCCTGGTCAATGCGTCGATTCGCAATGATCCGGGGACGTATCCCCCGGCCGACGTCAGGGCCACGCTGTACAGCAAAAACGACAACGGCAAAGCCTTCAATCGGGCGTTGATCCGGGCGTTCAGTCGGTTGAAGTCCGGGCTGTGAACAGATGACCCTCAACCCAGCCCTCTCCCGGGAGGAGAGGGGGCCGACCGAGATGTCTTGCGTTATCCATCGACCTGAAAAACCGGGTCGATTATGGATTGCCCCATCAAGTCCTGGCGATCATGTATTCAGAGGCGCTATTTCAGGTCGGCGTAAATCTCCAATATCCCCCAATCAGTTCCCTCTCCCTCAGGGTGAGGGCAGCGGTTTCGGCACCCGCCACAAATACCACGCCGCCACCGTCCGATAGGGGCTCCACGCCAGGCCGGTCTCGATCATCTGCCTGCGCGTCGGCTGCACTTCCAGTCCCTTCAGTCGCCGATAACCCTCGCGCACACCAAAGTCATCTGCCGGCAGCACGTCCATGCGCCCCAGGCCGTAGATCAACAACATCTCCACGGTCCAGCGGCCGACGCCGCGCAAACTGACCAGGCGCTCGATCAGCGCTTCGTCCTCCATCACCAGCGCCGTGCTGTAATCCGGTACCACGCCGTCCAGTGTTGCCTGGGCGATCCCTTGAATCGTCGCGATCTTGCCGGCGGAAAACCCGCAACTGCGCAGGCGTTCGAAATCGGTCGCCAGGATCTGTTCAGGTCGCGCAAACGTCTGCCCGGGAAACAGCCCCACCAGCCGCCCGACAATCGCGTCCCCTGCCTTGGCATGCAGTTGCTGATAGGCAATCGCCCGCACCAGCGATTCATAGGGATCGCGTGTCGGGTGCGGTTGGTGCAGGCACGGGCCGATGGCCGCGATATGTCGGTGCCAGTCCGGGTCGAGCGCGGCCAGCAACGCGCTGGCCGCCTGGTAGGTGTCGGGCATGCTATTTCAGCAGGCCGTTGACTTCGCCATAGCTCAACGCCTTGAGACCGTGGGTGTCGAGCTGGCCTGTGGCGAGAAAGCTTTTCACCAGCCCGCCCATTGCGCCGTAGAGGAACTCGGCGATGCCGGAACCGGCGCTCAAGCGGCGCACGCCGAGTGCCTGCAACTCCGAGGGCGACGGCAGGCCAGCGAAGCCGAGCACGTTGACCGGCAATGGCGTGCCCTTGCAGATCGCCTCGATTTCATAAGCTGCCGTCACCCCCGCGGCAAACAAGCCATCGGCGCCTGCCGCTTGATACATTGCGGCGCGCCGCAGGGTTTCGGCAACGCGGTCTTCGGCCGGTACAAGGTTTTTCAGATAAACATCGGTGCGGGCATTGATGAACAGCTGCACATTGCGTTTGTCGGCAACCTGGCGCGCCCGTTCGATCTTGCGTGCCAGCAGCTCGGGCGCTGCCGAACCGTCTTCGATATTGATACCCACGGCACCCGCCGCGACCACCGCATCGAGCACTTCGGCGACACGGCCGAGGTCATCGGAATAACCGGCTTCGACATCGACGGTCAACGGCACGCTGATCACCCGGACGATGGATTCCACGGTCGACACCAGGCGGTCGAGGGGCAGGGTGTTGCCGTCCGGGTAACCGTGGGCCCAGGCCACCGCCGCACTGCTGGTGGCGATGGCTTTGCCGCCGAGGTGTTCGACCAGTCGTGCGCCAGTGGCGTCAGCGACGTTGGTCAATATCAGCAGCCCTTGCTGGTGCAACTGGTGAAACGGCGTCGCGAGCGCGTTCATCAAAAATCCTTCTTGTCAGTTGATTCG
>NZ_QAIU01000455.1:0-805 GCF_003061205.1 Pseudomonas sp. HMWF006 | reverse complement strand
GGAACGCCTTGCGCGGCTGCCCTCCACCATAGCCGGTCAGCGAGCCGTCCGCGCCGATCACCCGATGACACGGCACGACAATCGACAGCCGATTGTGCCCGTTGGCCAGACCGACTGCCCGGCTGGCACCGGGTTTGCCCAAACCTGCGGCGATGGCGCCGTAAGTGCTGGTCTGGCCGTAGGGGATTTGTTGCAGTGCCGCCCACACTTGCCGGGCAAAGTCGCTGCCGGGCGCGTGCAGTGGCACGCTGAAGGCGCTCAGCTTGCCGGCGAAATATGCCGCCAGTTGCTCTTCGATCTGCTGCAAATGCGCATTGTGCCCCGGTGCAACCGCGTAGCCATAACGGTGCTGCAGGTCTTCCACTTCACGGGTCAGCGCCGGGCGGTCGAGAAACTCCAGCAACACCAGCCCACGACGCTCGGCCATGGCGATCATTGGCCCCAGCGGCGTGGTCAGCCGGGTGAACAGCAGCGGTTCACTCTGGGCGGCGCGGCCGGGGGTGATGTGGAATGACTTCTGGAAGGCATCGCGAAAACCACTGAGTGATTCATATCCGGAATCGAACGCCGCGTGATCAATCGACGTGCCCTGACGGATTCCGCCCAGTGCCACGCCCAGCCGGCGTGTGCGCAACCAGGCGTGGAAGGTCATGCCGAAATGCTGTTTGAACCAGCGCCGCAGTTTCAGCGGCTCGATGCTGTGCGCGAGCAGTTGCGCATCGCTCCAGCGCCGCTCCGGATCGGCGTCCACCGCCTTGAGCAAGCGCTGCACCCAGTCCGGCGCGATGGCTGCCGCGTCCAGCGG
>NZ_QAIU01000454.1:967-7490 GCF_003061205.1 Pseudomonas sp. HMWF006 | reverse complement strand
GATTTCGCGGGTCCGTTCGCGCACGGTCATGAGCATGATGTTCATCACGCCGATACCGCCCACCAGCAAGGAGATGGCGGCAATCGCGCCGAGCATCAGCGACAGCGTGCCCTGGGTGCGCGCCTCGGCCTGGATCATCGCGGCGTTGTTGGTCAGTTCGAAGTCCTTTTTGCCGTGGTGCCGGCGCAGCATCGCCTGTTCGATGGCCTGTTCGGCGTCCTTGACCTTGCGTGCGTCCTTGGCGGCGATCACCACGTATTCCGGATTGCGGCTGCCGAACAGGCGCATGCTGGCGGCGGAATAGGGCACGGCGATGCGGTTGTCGCTGTCGGAGTCGCCGGAGCTTGAGCCTTTTTCAGCCAGAACCCCGAGCACCTGAAACGGTACGTTTTCGATCAGGATGTACTGGCCGATCGGGTCGGCGACATCCTTGAGCAATTTGTCACGCACCTTGGTGCCGATCACCGCCACGGCGGCGGCGCTGTCTTCGTCGGCCTGGGTGAAGTAACTGCCCTGAACCACCGGCCAGTTGAATATGCTTGGGAAGTTGGTGTCATTGCCGCCGACGTAGCTGCTGTGGTCGGCATTGCCGAAACGCACGCCGGCGGTCGAGCCGTTGACCGGCATGATGCGTTCGACCTGGGGCAGGGCAGCCAGCTCGGCGACGTCGTCGAGGGTGATGATGCCCGGCGGCGTGCGCGGGTTGGGGGCGGCGCCGCTGAGGTAAATGATGTTGGACCCGAAGGCGCCCATCTGCGCCATCACCTGACGCTTGCTGCCTTCGCCCACGGCCAGCATCACCACCACCGAGGCCACGCCGATGACGATGCCGAGCAGGGTCAGCGCGGTGCGAAAACGATTGATCCACATGACCCGCCACGCGGCTTGCACGGCGTCCACCAGTTCACCTTTCCAGGCGCTGGTCTGGCTGCTGCCGGTGCTCAGGCGCTGGCGCAGATCGACCGCTTGCAGGGCACCGGGATTGGCACGGCGGACGGCGGCTGACGGATGTGCGGCGGTATCGCTGATGATCAGGCCATCGCGGATTTCGATGATGCGTTGGGCCCGTTGCGCCACTTCGCGGTCGTGGGTGATCAGAATCACCACGTGACCCTGGCCGGCGAGTTCGTCGAGCAGGGCCATGACTTCGGCGCCGCTGTGGCTGTCGAGGGCGCCGGTGGGTTCATCGGCGAGAATGATGTGGCCGCCGTTCATCAGCGCCCGGGCAATCGACACCCGTTGTTGCTGACCACCGGAAAGCTGATGCGGACGGTTGCCGGTGCGCGTGCCCAGACCGAGACGTTCCAGTAACGCACGGGCTCGCGCATGGCGTTCCGCCGCCGGGGTGCCGGCGTAGATGGCCGGCATCTCGACGTTTTCCTGAGCGGAACCGGACGGAATCAGGTGATAGCCCTGGAACACGAAACCGAATGCCTCGCGGCGCAGCCAGGCCAGTTCGTCGCTGTCCAGTTGCGCGACGTCCTCACCGGCGAAGCGATATTCGCCGCTGGTGGGGCGGTCGAGGCAGCCGAGGATGTTCATCAGCGTCGATTTGCCGGAGCCGGACGCGCCGACAATGGCGACAAACTCGCCGGCATGAATCGACAGGTCGATGCCGCGCAACACCTGCACCTGCGGACTGTCGTCGCCGCCGTAGGATTTGCGGATCTGCCGCAGGTCAATCAGGGGCGTGTGCATTCAGCCTCCGCTGCCGGTGGCTGGCGTGCTGAGGATGTGATCGCCCTCGGCCAGGCCTTCGAGCACTTGTGTGCGCAGGCGGTCGCTGATGCCGGTGCGCACGTCGCGGGACTGGATGTCGCCGTTGGCGGCGACGATCTGTACGCGTTGCCACTGCGCACGCGTGCCCGGTTGCAGGGCGGCGCTCGGCACAGTCAGGGTGTTCTGTGCCTGCTGGGCGACGAAGAACACTTGCGCGGTCATGTCGGTCATCAGGCTGTTGTCGGCGTTGTCGACGTCGAGCAGCACGGTATAGAGCACCACGCGTTCGCTGCCACTGCGCCCGCTGGTGGGGCTGCCACCCTGGTTCTGCTCGAGCGGGCGCGGCGGCACCGGCAGAATCTGCCGTACGGTGCTGCTCCAGCGTCGGCTGCCACCGCTGAGGGTGGTGAAGTAGGCGGTCATGCCGGGTTTGACGTGGCCGATGTCCGCTTCGGAAACCTCGGCCCACACGGTCATGGGCGAGAGTCGGGCGATGCGCAGGATCAGCGGGGTTTGCTGTTGCGCATTGAGCGTCTGGCCTTCCCGGGCACCTACCGCGACCACGGTGCCGCTCATTGGCGCAAAAATGCGTGTGTAGCCGAGCTCCGCTTCGTCGCTGCGCAGGCTCGCCTGGGCCTGACGGATCTGTGCCTGGAACATGTCGATGCGCGCCTGGGTCGCGCGCACTTCGGCGCGGGCGGTCTGCACATCTTCTTCACGGGTGGCGCCGCCGGCGGCGAGTTGCTGCTGGCGCTGGTATTTCTGTCGTGCGAGGTCGTGCTGCGCACGCTGTTCCTGCAGTTGCGCCTTGAGGTTTTCAATGGAGAAGCGCCCGGCGTCGAGTTTGGCTTTTTGCGTGGACGGGTCGATCTCCACCAGCAACTGGCCTTCCTTGACCGTATCGCCTGCCTCGACATGGATCTTCTGGATTTGCCCGGACGCCTGCGCACCGACATCGACATAACGACGCGGCTGCAAGGTGCCGAGTGCGGTCACGCTGTTTTCGATGCTGCTGCGGGTCACCTGCACGGTGGCGAGAGCGTCTCGTCCGGGCGGCAGCACCTGCCACGCGGCAACGGCAATCACGGGAATCAGACAAAGGGCGGCGAACAGGGCGCGTCGGGCGGGGCGGGGACGTTTCATGCAGGGTTCCGGCCAGTGAATTCGGCCCGTCATTCAGCGCAGGCAGCGCGGTGCGCGGAGGCTGAACGCTGTCGCAAGGCGCGACAGATACGGGGAGCTGTCCTGTAAACGATGCATGCACGAGGGAATTTAAGCCCGCAGACATCAAGTAACCGCTAGCTGCAGCGGACTATTTGGCCAGGATGTGGAAACAGCGCTTTAAATCTATATGAGAATTACTATAAATTACGCACCTCAAGTTGCCACCCTCTTGCTACTGCGGATCGCCCGCGGCTGGAACCGTGTGCTCAAGGACAGGAATTGCATTGATACGGTCGGGAGTCATGTTGGAAAACTACTATCGCGAGCTGGTGTGTTTCCTGAACGCCAGGCTGGGCAACCGTCAGGTTGCCGAAGATGTGGTGCATGACGCTTATGTGCGGGTGCTGGAGCGTTCCAGTGATACACCGATCGAGCAGCCCCGGGCGTTTCTCTATCGCACGGCGCTGAACCTGGTCATCGACGACCATCGGCGCAATGCCCTGCGTCAGGTCGAATCGCTCGACGTACTCGACAGCGAAGAACGCTATTTCACCCCGTCGCCCCTCGGCACCCTCGATCACGGCCAGCGCCTGGAAATGCTTCAGCGCGCATTGGCAGAATTGCCGCCGCTGTGCCGCGACAGCTTTTTGCTGCGCAAGATCGAAGGCCTGTCCCATCCGGAAATCGCCGCGACCCTCGGCATTTCCAAGGCACTGGTGGAGAAACATATCGTCAACGCCATGAAGCACTGCCGGTTGCGCATCAAGCAATGGGACGCCCATTGAGCCGTCCTCGTTAAATTTCTTTTCATCGTCCTCGTTCCTACTCAACAGACGACCTGCTGACCTGTTTCAGGCCGGTCAGGCCACCCAGGCTTTATCCCCGTGTTGAGGGGTTCATCCAGAGGACACTGGAAATGACACAGGCAATTGCATCGCCCATCGTTCACGACCTGATCGGCGTCGGTTTCGGCCCTTCGAACCTGGCGCTGGCCATCGCTCTGCAAGAGCGCGGCCCGACCCAGGGCGAACTGGATGTGCTGTTTCTCGACAAGCAGGCCAACTACAGTTGGCACGGCAATACCCTGTCGACCCAGAGCGAACTGCAGATTTCCTTCCTCAAGGATCTGGTGACCCTGCGCAATCCGACCAGCCCGTACTCCTTCGTCAACTACCTCAAGCAACACGGGCGTCTGGTGGACTTCATCAACCTCGGCACCTTTTATCCGTGCCGCATGGAATACAACGATTACCTGCGCTGGGTGGCCGGGCAGTTCACCGAGCAAAGCCGGTACGGCGAAGAGGTGCTGACCATCGAACCGGTTTTGCACAACCATCAGGTTGAAGCGCTGCGGGTGATTTCCCGCGACAGCCAGGGCCTGCAACATGTGCGCACCACCCGCTCGGTGGTGGTCAGCGCCGGCGGCACGCCGCGGATTCCGGAGGCGTTCAAGGCACTCAAGGGTGACAGCCGCGTGTTCCATCACTCGCAGTACCTGGCGCAAATGGCCAACCAGCCGTGCGTGAACAATCAGCCGATGAGCATCGCCATCATCGGCGGCGGGCAGAGCGCGGCGGAAGCCTTTATCGACCTGAACGATTCGTTCCCGTCGGTGCAGGTCGATATGATCCTGCGCGGCTCGGCGCTCAAACCGGCGGACGACAGCCCGTTTGTCAACGAAGTGTTCTCGCCGGAATTCACCGACCTGGTGTTCCAGCAGAGCAGCGCCGAGCGCGAGCGTCTGGTCAACGAGTACCACAACACCAACTATTCGGTGGTGGACATTGATCTGATCGAGCGCATCTACGGCATCTTCTATCGCCAGAAGGTCTCCGGGATCGCCCGTCATGCGTTCCGCACCCTGACCACCGTCGAGAGCGCCACCGCCAGCGAAAACGGCATCGAACTGGCGGTACGCAACAACGCCACCGGCGAACTCACGGTGCGGATCTACGATGCCGTGGTGTTGGCCACCGGTTACGAACGGCAGATGCACCGCAAACTGCTGGCACCGCTGGAAGAATACCTGGGTGACTTCGAGGTCGATCGCAACTACAAACTGATCACCGACGAGCGCTGCAAGGCCGGTCTGTACATGCAGGGCTTCTGCCAGGCCAGCCATGGTCTGAGCGACACATTGCTGTCGGTGTTGCCGATTCGCGCCGACGAGATCGCCGGCTCGTTGTATGAGCATGGCAAGCACCGAGGGCATCGGTCGATGGCGGATCTGTTGTTGGCGACTGCCAGCTGACTCAGTATTTCCTGATACACCGCCATCGCTGGCAAGCCAGCTCCCACAGGATCTGTGTTGGACACAAAATTTGTGTTCACTGGAGCTCCCTGTGGGAGCTGGCTTGCCAGCGATGGGGCCCTTATGGCTAAGAAAAATCTGATTTCTGAACCCTTCCTGAACATCCCCAACATTTCCCGACACACTTCCTTACACGGGTTTACTCTCCAATCATCGGGGCGTAAGCTTCGCGCGTTTTCATCAATAGCGGAGACCCACAGTGGGTACTTGTTCGAGTGACAGTTGTCGGCCGGTCTCGGTAACCGGCAGATTCTCGGCAAGATAACGCGCAGCCTTTCTCTGCCGTTGTCTCGCCGTAAAGCGAGCAGCGGCATCCCGATCATGGTCTGTTGAGACCATGTCCCGACGTCCTTCTCATCGACACTGAAAAAGTGTGCTTTCGACCTGCACGGTCGTCATCGCAACTTTATCGACACGCCTGTCTTTTCTGACCGGCGCGCCAAGCCTTGCCGTGCCGGTTTTTCCGGCGCACGAGGCGCGGTCGTACCTGCTTGACGGTTTCCCGGCTGACCATAGGGGCAACAGCCATGAAACTTACGCTCAAGGAATTTTTCGCAGGCTTCCTGCGTACACGCCACATCGCCCGGCACTTCCGTCGCCTGGCGCTGCTGGAATCAATCAAAGACACCACGGTCAGCCGTGAAGTGCCGCCCACCCTGGCCAACACGCTGGTCGATGCAGCCCATCGCGACAGCGGCGAACTGCTGACGTCGCTGGGTACCCACACCGATGGCCTGACCGATTTTGAAGTCGACGCACTGCGCGCGCAGTACGGTCTCAACGAGGTCGAACACGAGCAGCCGCTGCCGTGGTGGACGCACCTTTGGCACTGCTACAAAAACCCGTTCAACCTGCTGCTGACCCTGTTGGCGGTGATTTCCTGGCTGACCGAAGACCTCAAGGCCGCCACCGTGATTTTCTCGATGGTGGTGTTGTCGACGCTGCTGCGCTTCTGGCAGGAAAGCAAATCCAACCAGGCCGCCGATGCGCTCAAAGCGATGGTCAGCAACACCGCCACGGTGATGCGCCGTGACGCGCCGCGCAGCGAACTGCCGATCAAGCAACTGGTGCCGGGCGATCTGATCGTACTGTCGGCCGGCGACATGATTCCCGCCGACTGCCGGGTGCTGAGCGCCAAGGACCTGTTCGTCAGCCAGGCGGCGATGACCGGCGAGTCTATGCCGGTGGAGAAATTCCCGCGTCAGGCCGACCGCGACACGCGCAATCCGCTGGAGCTGGAAAACATCCTGTTCATGGGCACCAACGTGGTGTCCGGCACGGCGGTGGCGGTGATTCTCACCACCGGCAACAGCACCTATTTCGGGGCGC
>NZ_QAIU01000454.1:0-957 GCF_003061205.1 Pseudomonas sp. HMWF006 | reverse complement strand
GGCTGCTGATCCGCTTCATGTTCGTCATGGCGCCGCTGGTGTTGTTCATCAACGGTTTCACCAAGGGCGACTGGACCGAAGCGCTGCTGTTCGCATTGTCGATCGCTGTGGGTCTGACCCCGGAAATGCTGCCGATGATCGTCACATCGACGCTGGCCAAAGGTGCGGTGTTCCTGTCGCGCAAGAAAGTCATCGTCAAGCGTCTGGACGCGATCCAGAACTTCGGTGCGATGGACGTGCTGTGCACCGACAAGACCGGCACCCTGACCCAGGACAAGATCTTCCTGGCACGCAATGTCGATGTCTGGGGTGATGACTCCGACGACGTACTGGAAATGGCCTACCTCAACAGCTACTACCAGACCGGGCTGAAAAACCTGCTCGACGTGGCAGTGCTGGAGCACGTGGAAGTCCACCGTGAATTGAAAGTCGGCACGGCGTTTCGCAAGGTCGACGAGATCCCGTTCGACTTCAATCGTCGGCGCATGTCGGTGGTGGTCGAAGGGCGTGGCGAGCCACATCTGCTGATCTGCAAGGGCGCGGTGGAAGAGGTGCTGGCAGTGTGCAGCCGCGTGCGGCATGGCGAGGTCGATGAAGCCTTGAGCGATGAATTGCTGACCCGGATTCGTCAGGTCACCGCAGCATTCAACGCTGAAGGCTTGCGCGTGGTGGCAGTCGCTGCCCGGTCGCTGCCCGAGGGGCGCGACACTTATAGCCTGGCCGATGAACAGCAACTGACGCTGATCGGTTACGTGGCATTCCTCGATCCACCGAAGGAAAGCACCGCGCCGGCACTCAAGGCCTTGGCCGAGCATGGTGTGGCGGTGAAAGTGCTGACCGGCGACAACGAGCTGGTCACCGCGAAGATCTGCCGCGAAGTCGGTCTGGCGCAGCAGGGCTTGCTGATGGGCAATGACATCGAGCGCATGAGCGATGCCCAACTGGCCGTGGCAGTGG
>NZ_QAIU01000453.1:1359-17705 GCF_003061205.1 Pseudomonas sp. HMWF006 | reverse complement strand
CCCTGCACATAGCTGCCACCTCTTCGCCGCGTGAGATCCGGCGAACGATGGCATCCCCACTTGCAGTAGCAGGAGTTGAACTTTGGACAAACTGATCCCCGACCCACCCCACGAAACCACCACCCCACTCGAAGAAGCCCTCCGCGCCGAAGACCTCACCCGAAACCGCGAAGCCATCAAGCGCGCCCTCGACTTCTACCTGTGCCCCGAACCCGCAAAGCCCTGCCGACCGAGCACCATGTTCATGGTCCGCCCAGAGGTCGACACCGAAAGCCTGCTCGCCCACGCCTGCGAATCGTTAGCCTCGGCAAGCACCGCCGCCAGCAACTTCGCCAATGAGCTAAGCGGTTCGCAGCGCAGCACGGTATTAGGCATCCAGCAAATCGTCATGCTCGCCGAACTGGCGGTAAACCGAGCGCTGGATCGAGTCGACCCACAAACCTGACGTCCGCGTCATCGTTCATCGCCAGCAGGCTGGCTCCCACAATTGAAATGCATTCCCTTGTGGGAGCTGGCTTGCCAGCGATGAGGCATTAACAGGCGTCAGACAAGTTTCAGAGCGCAATCAAACCGGGGAATTTTCCTACCACTCTTTCAGGTTGTCCCTCGGAAGTCGCATCCATACCTTGATCTGTCTCTGGCAAACAGCGAGCAGGGCAACAAGTTGCGTCGCTTTAGCCATCGACATGACTCTGAGGTTCAAAAATGGAATTGCTGCCCGTAGTCACTCCCCGTATCAACACGAATACTGCATTGGGGAAGGCATTGGTTTCGATGTTCAAATCAGTCGAAGCAGAATTGACGCAGGAAAATGCCGATCCGGGGGCAGTCAAAATCATCGTCTTTGGTGGTTGCGCCGTACATCTCTACACAAATCATCGTATTTCCATGGATGTCGATGCGGAGATTTATGAAGCTTGCCTTCCGCCAGGGTTCGACCTTCAAGCGCTTCTTGCTCAAGTTCCGGAGCCTTTTATCGACGAACGCTCCGCTCGAGTGATGGAGCTGAACTACGACCTTCAATACAACACTAGTTTTGGCCCGATCCATGAAGACTACTGGGTGCGAAGTATTCCCATGACTGAGTTTCCGGAGACGTCCCCGCTCCAGATTCACATCGCTGCTCCGGTGGATATTGCAATTACAAAACTTGGCAGGGCTACCGATCACGACGTTGCGGACATCAAGGCGCTTCTTAGAGCCGGTTTCATTCTGACGAGTGATTTCCGGCGTCTGGCATTGCAAGCAATTGATGTATATGTTGGCAACAAAGAGCAACCTGCCTCAGTGCTCTTCAATATCTTGCAGGACTACCTGGAGGAACCAGATGTCGAACTCTCTTGATGATCATGTCCTTTCTTCGGCATTGGATACGTTGGTCAGAAGACCGCTGGATCAAGCGGATGGGACGGCGCTGGTCGATGCAGCCAAAGAGGTCTGGTATTCAAAATCCGATCTTGAGAGTGAGATATCAACATTTCTCAAGTTTCACAGCGATGAAGTCGAGCTGCGGCGAGCGGCTTATCTGCTGGAGCGATTTACGCGTTTCGCATGTGTATCGGATAGCCGCGTGTTGGAAACGCTCCATGCACTCGAGCTTTTCAACGCCAAAACACCCAAGCAACATGTCGTTTCTCAACCAGCTGTTTTATTACGCAATCGCCGCGACGAGTTGGCGGTTGCTTGGGGTTTGACGGAAAGTCTGGGTTTGAAGATTCAGGCGCTCATGCCGTACCAGACTCGGCATTACGAGGCGGAACAGCGCGCAAGAATGCCCTGAACTTGAGCAGCATGAAAAAACCCGGCCAACGCCGGGTTTTTTGTATCAGTTGTTTCGAGTAGAGCCTGATGCAAAGGCTCAGACCTTGGCACTGACCTCGCTGCGATTGACCAACGCCTCCAGCGCTCCACTCAAACTCGCCGCCTTATCCCCCACCAGCAAATGCCAAACCCCACCCTCCAACTGGCTGACACCCTGACAACCCAACTCTTTCAGCTGCGCCTCGGACAACGCCTTGCCATCCGCCAACAGCAAGCGAATCCGGCTCATGGCAATGCAATCCAGTTGCAGCACGTTGTCGCCACCACCCAGCGCATTCAGCCATTGCTGAGCTTCGGTGCCTGCGACCACAACCGCTTTCGGCTCTTCGACAACCGCAACAGGTTCAGCAAGAACCGCACGCCCCAACGCCGGCATCGCCAGGCGAATCTCATCAGCAATGCTGTCGGCCAGCGGACCGACCACCACCTGCAAACTGCCACCCTTGCCCGGACGCACAACGGCCATCGCACCCAACGCTTTCAGGTCTGCATCGGACGCTTTGTTGCGATCCACCATTTCCAGTCGCAACCGCGTAGTGCAGGCACCGACAGTCACAAGGTTGTCTGCACCACCGAGTGCCTTGATGTAAGCCCCGGCGCGTTCGTTTTCCGCGAAAACCGCTTTTTCAGCCGTCGCCACATCCTCACGCCCCGGCGTCTTCAAATTGAAGCGACGAATGCAGAAATCAAACACCGCGTAATACACCACGGCGTAAGCCAGCCCGACCGGAATCACCAACCAGCCATTGGTCGAGCGCCCCCAACCCAGCACCATGTCGATGAAGCCGCCAGAGAAGGTAAAACCCAAATGGATGTTCAGCGCATTGGTGATCGCCATCGACAACCCGGTCAGCAGCGCATGCAGCAGATACAGCAGCGGCGCCAAAAACATGAAGGCGAATTCGATCGGCTCGGTCACCCCGGTCAGGAATGATGTCAGCGCCATCGACAGGAAGATCCCGCCCATGACCTTGCGCCGCTCCGGCAGGGCGTTGCGGTACATCGCTAGACACGCGGCGGGCAGGCCGAAGATCATCATCGGGAACATGCCGGTCATGAACTGGCCGCCCTTCGGGTCGCCGGCGAAGTAGCGCGACAGGTCACCCGTCACCAGAGCACCGGTCGTTGGATCGGTGAAGTTGCCGAACACGAACCACGCCATGTTGTTGAGGATGTGGTGCAGGCCAGTAACGATCAGCAGGCGGTTGAACACGCCAAACACGAACGCGCCGATGCTGCCGCTTTCCATCATCAGCGCACCAAAAGCGTTGATGCCGTGCTGGATCGGCGGCCAGATGTAGCCGAACACCACGCCCAAACCGACGGCGGCGAAGCCAGTGACAATCGGCACAAACCGCCGGCCACCGAAGAACGCCAGGTATTCCGGCAACTTGATGTCCTTGAAGCGGTTGTACAGCGCGCCGGCCATCAGGCCGCTGACGATCCCGGCGAGCATGCCCATGTTGATGCTCGCGTCGAGCACCTTGAGGGTGGAGATCATCACCAGATAACCGATCACCCCGGCCAGACCGGCGGTGCCGTTGTTGTCCTTGGCGAAACCGACGGCGATGCCGATGGCGAAGATCATCGCCAGGTTGGCGAAGATCACCTGACCGGCGTCGTGGATGATCGCGATGTTCAGCAGGTCGGTGTCACCCAGGCGCAGCAGCAGGCCGGCAATCGGCAGGATCGCGATCGGCAGCATCAGCGCACGGCCGAGGCGCTGCAGGCCTTCGATGAAGAGTTGATACATGGTGCTTCTCCCTGCTCTTTATAGAGAGCTTGTTGTTAGTGCAGAGGCCAATGCTGGTGGCAGGCGTGACGCACCGCAGCGGCGCTGTTCAGTTTGAGCAGGTCATGGCTGAGGCGTTGGCATTCGGCCTCGTGCAACTGGCGCACGCGGTCCTTGATTTCACCGATCTGCACCGGGCTGACCGACAGTTCCGTCACGCCCAGGCCGATCAGTACCGGCGTCGCGAGCGGGTCGGAGGCGAGGGCGCCGCACACGCCGACCCAGCGCTTGTGCACGGCCGCGCCTGCGCAGGTCATGGCGATCAGGCGCAGCAGCGCCGGGTGCAAGGCATCGACCCGGGCGGCGAGGCCGGCATGGTCGCGGTCCATGGCCAAGGTGTATTGCGACAGATCGTTGGTGCCGATCGAGAGGAAGTCGGCATGTTCGGCGAGTTGTTCGGCTTGCAGCGCGGCGGCGGGGACTTCGATCATCACGCCGATTTCCGGGCGCTGGCTGATGTTCAGTTCCAGGCACAACGCATCGACGCGCTCACGAATGTGCAGCAGTTCGTCGACTTCGGTGACCATCGGCAGCAGGATCCGGCAGCGGCGCAGCGGGCTGACTTGCAGCAGTGCGCGCAGTTGCTGATCGAGGATTTCCGGGCGCGCCTGAGCCAGACGAATGCCACGCAGGCCGAGCACCGGGTTGGCTTCAATTGGCAACGGCAGGTAGTCGAGTTGCTTGTCGCCGCCGACGTCGATGGTGCGGATGATCACCGAGTGTTCGCCCATCGCATCCCATACGCCTTGATAGGCCGCACGCTGTTCTTCGACATCCGGCGCGGTCTGACGATCGACGAACAAAAACTCAGTCCGCAGCAGGCCGACGCCATCGGCGCCGTTTGCAAAGGCATCTGCCGCTTCACCGCTGGAGGCGACATTGGCGACGACTTCGATGTGCACGCCATTCCGGGTTTCGGCAGGCAGGTTAGCCTTGGCTTGTTGCGCGTCGCGACGTTGTTGGCGGTCGATCTGCGCCTGCTGAACTGCAGCCAAGCGTTCAGCGTTGGGGGACAGTTCCAGGCGACCACCGTCGGCATCAAGCACGACCGATTGACCTTGCGGCTGATCAAGCAGTGCCGAACCCAGAGCCACCATGCACGGCAAACCTTTGCCGCGAGCCAGAATCGCCACGTGCGACGTCGCGCCGCCTGCGGCCATGCACAAACCGGCAACACCCTGGGCGCTGAGTTGCAGCAGATCCGACGGCGTCAGTTCATGCGCAGCGACGATGGCACCGGCCGGCACCTCGTAATGCCAGGCTTCGCCGAGCAGCGCGCGCAGCACGCGTTGCTTGAGGTCGCGCAGGTCATTGGCCCGTTCGGCCAGCAGCGCGCTGCCGGTGCGTTGCAGCACCTCGCACTGGGCATCGATCGACTGGCTCCAGGCGTGAGTCGCCGCTGCGCCTTGAACGATGGAATGCTGCGCAGCGTCGAGCAGGGCCGGGTCTTCGAGCAGCGCCAGATGCGCGGCGAAGATCGCCTCTTCGTCAACATTCTTGTGTTTTTTCGCTTGCGCGAGGGTGGCGTCGATTTCGCTGCGCACCTGATTCAGCGCCGCGTCGAGCACCTGCTGTTGCTGCAGCGGATCATGATTGCCCGCATCCGCCGGCAAACTGATCGTGTTCAGGCGAAACAGCGGCCCGCCAACCAGTCCCGGCGCAGCACATACACCGTGCAGCACGCCAGCCTCGGGCGGGCGCTTAAGAGTGGCAACACTGACCGGCGCCGCCGCGTGATGATCATCCGGCAGCGCCGTGGCCAGCGCGCTGAGCAACGCTTGCAACGCCGCTTCGGCATCCGGCCCCTGACAACTGACGTGCACTTCGTCCTGTTCGCCAACCGCCAGGCCCATCAAACCGATCAGGCTGTTGCACGGCGCCGATTTGCCGGCGAAGTGCAACTGCGAGTGGCTTTTGAAACCTTGCGCAGTCTGCCGAATCAGCGCGGCCGGGCGTGCATGCAAACCGCCACGATGCGCCACCGACACCTGCCCATGCACCTCAGTCCCGCCAGGTTCTTCAACATTCGCTGCCGCACTGTTGCGGGCAATGATGTGCAGCAACGGGTCGCCGACCTTCACCGCTTTGAGGGTGATCGGGCGAACCTCGAAGTCTTGACTGTTGGTCAGGATCAACAGGCTGACCAGGCTTTTGCATTGCTGGCCGACCTTGTCCAGGTCGTAGCGCAACAACGGTTGGCCCTTGCTGACACGGGTGCCGTCCTTGACCAGCATCGAGAAGCCTTCGCCGTTCAGTTCAACGGTGTCGAGGCCCAGGTGCAGAAGGATTTCCGCGCCGTTGTCGGCGCGTACTGTCAACGCGTGACCGGTGCGCGCGACGTGGATGATCAGCCCGGCGCACGGCGAATACAGAGTGTCGTTCAACGGGTCGATGGCGATGCCGTCACCCATCGCGCCACTGGCGAATACCGTGTCCGGGACTTTGGCGAGCGTGAGCACCGGGCCGCTGAGCGGGGCGCTGAGGGTCAGCTCTTTATTGTTGTTGTGCATGGCTCGGTCTCATCAGGTGTGCAGTCATTCGGACTTAGTGCGTGCGGGTCACTTTGCTCAGATGGCGCGGCTGATCCGGGTCCATGCCGCGGGCCACGGCGAGGCCGGCGGCCATCACGTAGAAACTCTGGATCGCCAGAATCGGATCGAGGGCCGGGTGTTCGGCGCGGCTCAGGGTCAGGTCGCGATCGAGGACGTCGTCCGGCGCGGCGAGCAATACACGGGCGCCGCGCTGGCGCATTTCCGCCGCCAGACTGATCAGACCGGCCTGCTCGGCACCGCGCGGAGCGAAGACCAGCAGCGGGTAGTGTTCGTCGATCAGTGCCATCGGACCGTGACGGACTTCGGCGCTGCTGAACGCTTCGGCCTGAATCGCCGAGGTTTCCTTGAATTTCAGCGCGGCTTCCTGGGCGATGGCAAAACCGGCGCCGCGGCCAATCACCATCAGTCGTTCGCAGTCGCGCAGTGCGTCGATGGCCATGCTCCAGTCCTGTTGCGCCGCTTCACGCAGGCCTTCGGGCAGAGCGTTGCCGGCTTCGAGCAGTTCGCGGTCTTCTTTCCAGTGCGCGATCAGTCGGGCGCTGGCGCTTAGGGTGGCGATGAAACTCTTGGTCGCGGCGACGCTGCTTTCGATACCGGCGAGCAACGGCAGGCTGAATTCACAGGCCGCTTCCAGTGGCGAATCGGCGGCGTTGACCATCGACACGCTCAGTGCGCCACGCTTGCGCAACAGACGCAGGCTGTTGACCAGATCCGGGCTCTGCCCCGACTGCGAAAACGCGAAGGCGACCTGACCGCTGACCTTCAGTGGCGCCTGCTGCATGGTCACCACCGACATCGGCAACGACGCCACCGGCACACCCAGTTGCTGCATCGTGAGGTAGGCGAAGTAGCTCGCCGCATGGTCGGAGCTGCCGCGCGCGACAGTCATCGCCACTTGTGGCGGCTGACGACGCAGGCGCCCGGCGATCTCGATCATCTGTGGGTCGAGCTGTTGCAGTTGGGCTTGCACGGCCTCGAACGAGGACAGCGCCTCTTCAAGCATTTTTGAAGTCAATGTCTTCTCCTTCGACCATGACGGCGGTCAGTGTGAGTGAGCGATCCAGCCGCACGCAGTCGGCCCAGGCGCCTGGTTCGAGGCGCCCGCGTTCAGTGATGCCGAGGTAGTCGGCGGGAAATTGCGACAGGCGTTGCGAGGCCTCGGCGATCGGCAAACCGATCTTCACCAGGTTGCGCAGCGCTTGATCCATGGTCAGGGTGCTGCCGGCCAGCGTGCCGTCGGGCAGGCGCACGCCGCCCAGGCATTTGGTCACGGTGTGGCTGCCGAGCTTGTATTCACCGTCGGGCATGCCGGCGGCAGCGGTCGAATCGGTGACGCAGTACAGGCACGGGATCGAACGCAAGGCCACGCGGATCGCACCGGGGTGAACGTGCAGCAAGTCCGGGATCAGCTCGGCGAATTTGGCGTGGGCCAATGCGGCGCCAACGATGCCCGGCTCGCGGTGATGCAGCGGGCTCATGGCGTTATACAAATGGGTGAAACTGGTCGCGCCGGCATCGAGGGCGGCGACGCCTTCTTCGTAGCTGCCGAGGGTGTGGCCGATCTGCATGCGGATGCCGCGGCTGCTCAGTTCACGAATCAATCCGTCGTGGCCGGCGATTTCCGGGGCGATGGTGATCACCCGGATTGGCGCCAGCGTCAGGTATTCTTCGACTTCGGCCATCAATGCGGTGTGGGCGAAATTCGGTTGCGCGCCGAGTTTTCCCGGATTGATGTACGGGCCTTCGAGGTGTACGCCGAGGACGCGGGCGGCACCTTTCGGACGTTGTTCGCAGAATGTTCCGACATCCTTGAGGACGCTGGAGATCTCCGCGCTCGGCGCAGTCATGGTGGTGGCCAGCAGCGAAGTGGTGCCGAAGCGCACATGGGTGCGGGTGATGGTTTCGAAGGCGCTGGCACCTTCCATGATGTCTTTGCCGCCACCGCCGTGAACGTGCAGGTCGATAAAACCCGGCAACAGATAGGGCAGGTCATTGTCGGCCGGATCGCAGGGCACGCCTTCGATCGACACGACTTTGCCGTGTTCGTGGATCAGCCGGCCGCGAACCCAGCCGTGAGCGGTGAGGATGTTGTCTTCGGACATTTCGGTTCTCGCTTTGGGCCGCTCTCAGCGGCGCAGCTCTTGATCTACGAAGCTTTTTATCGACGAAGCTCTGCAACAAAGTCGTAGTAGTCGTTGCGGCAATAGGTGTCGGTGACTTCGATCGGCGTGTTGTCTTCGAGGTAGCCGACCCGGGTCATCAACAACATGGCGGTGCCGGGTGCGATACCGACCAATGCGGCGAACTCGTCCGAGGCGTTGATCGCCTGGATGTGCTGCAGGGCGCGGACGATCGGTTTGCCAATGCCGTCGAGGTATTCGTAGAGCGAATCGCCGACCAATTGCGGCTTGGGCATGATCGAGGCGGGCAGGGTGCTCATTTCGATGGCCATCACGGTGTCGTCGGCCTTGCGCAGGCGTTTCATGCGCGCCACTTTGTCGTTCGGCGACAGGCTCAGGCGGATCAGTTCTTCGTGGGTCGGCAGGGTGATTTCGCGTTCCAGCCACTGCGAGCTGGGTACAAACCCCTTGAGGCGGAGCATTTCGCTGAAGCCCGAAAGGCGCGACAGCGGCTGTTCGAGGCGCGGCGTGATGAAGGTGCCGGAACCTTGCAGGCGGCGGATCAGACCTTGATCGAGCAGCACTTCCAGCGCCTTGCGGGCGGTGACCCGGGAGATACCGAGCTGCTCGCTGAGGTTGCGCTCTGACGGCATCGCCTGTTCGGCCTTCCACTGCCCGGCATGGATCGCTGCTTCTAGATTGCGCGCCAGCTGCAGGTACAGCGGCGTCGGCTGGGAGTCATTCGGGCGTAGGGCCTGGAGGTCATTCATGCAGGTCATTTCCGGTGCGAGTATTGGATTGTTGTGGCTCGCTTGTGGGGCGGAAATTAATACCACTTGAATACCATGTCAACGCACGGAATTGACCTGTGCCCCAATGAAATGGCGGGTTATGGCTGGGTTGTCTTGAAGTGGTATTAGAGGTGGCGTGCAAAAAGCAAAAAATCGCAGTCTGCGGCAGCGCCTACAGTGGGAAGTGGTATCAACCCTGTAGGCGCTGCCGCTGGCTGCGATCTTTTGATTTATTTTTTTGTGGGTGACCAGCGGTTGCTGGTTACGGGCGAATCTCGATCATCGTACCGTCCGGCACCAGGCCCCAGACTTCGCGCATGTCCATGTTGCGCATGGCGATGCAGCCGTCGGTCCAGTCCAGGGTGTGGAACAGGTCTTCGGGGGTTTCTTCCGAATCCGGGGTGCCGTGGATCATGATCATCCCGCCAGGCTCGACACCTTCACGCCGGGCGCGCGCCGAATCGCTGATGTTCGGGTAGGAGATGTGCATCGCCAGGTTGAATTTTTCGCTGACCTTGCGCCAGTCGATCCAATAGAAACCTTCCGGGGTGCGTTTGTCGCCTTCAATCAGCTTCGGACCCTTCTTCGCGCCCTTGCCCAGGGAAATGCGATAGGTCTTGATCGGCTTGCCGTCGGCAATCAGCTGCAGTTGATGCGCCGATTTGAGCACCAGGATTTTTTCGATCATCGGGCTATTCGACGGCGTCACGGTGGTCACGAAAGACGCTTGGGAGACTGAGACGAACGACAGGCAAAACAGAGCAAACAACCAGCGCATTGAAACAATTCCCCAGGGAGTGACGCAGATATTTTATTAATAGAAGCTCAGGTGATCGCAGGCTGAGTCAACGGCGGTATCGATTCGGAACGAACCGGGTAGGTTTCGGCGCGCCGATCAGCGAAGAAGCATTCTAAGGTACGCCCCACCGTGCGGAAAGCCAGCTCGTCCCAGGGAATGTCGGCTTCGTCGAATAGTTGCACTTCGAGGCTCTCGGGGCCGGCGGCGAAGTCCATATCCACCAGTTCGGCGCGAAAGAACACATGCACCTGGCTGATGTGTGGCACGTCGATCAGGGTGTAGATACTCAAGTTGCGTACCCGGGCGCAGGCTTCCTCGGCGGTTTCGCGGATGGCGGCCTGCTCGATGGTCTCGCCGTTTTCCATGAAACCCGCCGGCAACGTCCAGTAGCCGAGGCGCGGCTCGATGGCGCGGCGGCAGAGCAGCACTTTCGTGCCCCAGGTCGGTACGCACCCGGCGACGATATTGGGGTTCTGGTAGTGAATGGTCTGACAGCTGTCACAGACAAATCGCAGCCGCGAATCGCCTTCGGGAATGCGCTGGGTGACCGGGTTACCGCACTGGCTGCAAAATTTCATACTCGGGTTCCTGAATGCTGCGCCTATCTTGGCGTGCAGCGAGGCTGGTCGGCAAGTTGTCGTTTCGCGACATGGCGAGATTCGGGGGCTTGGGCACGCGCATTGATTGGTGCATGATGCAGGGTAAGGCACAGATCGAGAACACTCATGCTGGATGAGCTACTGCATAGGGTAAGTAACCACACACCGCGCACGCTGGAGACCGATAAACGTTTCCCCGAGGCCGCCGTGCTGGTGCCGATCACCCGCAGTGACGAGCCGGAACTGGTCCTGACCCTGCGGGCCAGCGGGCTGTCGACCCATGGCGGCGAAGTCGCCTTCCCCGGTGGACGCCGCGATCCGGAGGACCCGGACCTGATCTTTACCGCCCTGCGTGAAGCCGAAGAAGAAATCGGCCTGCCCCCCGGACTGGTCGAAGTCATTGGTCCCCTGAGCCCGCTGATCTCCTTGCATGGCATCAAGGTCACGCCCTATGTCGGCGTAATTCCCGACTATGTCGAGTACCTGGCCAACGACGCCGAGATTGCTGCCGTTTTCACTGTCCCCCTCGAGTTCTTCCGCAAAGATCCCCGCGAGCACACCCATCGCATCGACTACCAGGGGCGCAGCTGGTACGTGCCGAGCTATCGGTTTGGCGAGTACAAGATCTGGGGGCTGACGGCGATCATGATCGTCGAGTTGATCAACCTGCTCTATGACGCCAGGATCAGCCTGCATCAACCGCCCAAAACATTTTTGAATACGTGAAACACCCCTGAAGCCATCGCTCGAATGGCCCGGCCCTGAGGAAAAACACGATGAAATACCGCCTGGGCGACGCCCGTGTCGACACCCATCCACAGAGCTGGGTCGCGCCCAATGCCGTGCTGGTGGGCAAGGTCAGACTGGAAGAGGGCGCCAACGTCTGGTTCAACGCCGTGCTGCGCGGTGATAACGAACTGATCCTGATCGGCAAGAACAGTAACGTTCAGGACGGCACGGTGATGCACACCGACATGGGCTTTCCGCTGACCATTGGCACCGGCGTGACCATCGGTCATAACGCCATGCTGCATGGCTGCACCGTTGGCGATTACAGCCTGATCGGCATTAACGCGGTGATCCTCAACGGCGCAAAGATCGGCAAGAACTGCATCATCGGCGCCAATTCGCTGATTAGCGAAGGCAAGGAAATCCCTGATGGTTCGCTGGTGATGGGCTCGCCGGGCAAGGTGGTGCGTGAGCTGACCGAGCCGCAGAAGAAGATGCTCGAAGCCAGCGCCGCACACTATGTGCACAATGCACAGCGTTACGCGCGTGATCTGGTTGAGCAAGAAGAATGAACACACCCGAAAGACCCGTCGCTTCGCCATGCGTGAATATTTGTGCGCTGGATGAGGACGACATTTGTACTGGCTGCCAACGTACGGTCGCGGAGATCACTCGCTGGGGGCGCATGACCAATGACGAGCGCCGCGTGGTGCTGGGGTTGTGTCATGAGCGGGCGAAGGCGAGTGGGTTGGTGTGGATGATTCCCGGAAAATCAGGCGCCTGACCGGCCGTCTTCGCGAGCAAGCTCGCTCCCACATTTGAAATGCATTCCACTGTGGGAGCGAGCTTGCTCGCGAAGAGGCCCGCACAGCCGCTACTTCTTATTGGCCCACAACAATCTCTGAAGTAACCTGTGCGCCAATCTGACAGGTCGCCCCCCATGATTTTCCTCATCGCCTACATCAGCAGCGTCGTGCTGATCAATTTCGCCTTCTCCACCGCGCCGCACCTGGACATCATCTGGTCGGCCTGGGGTGGCCTGGTGTTTGTGTTGCGCGACATGGTGCAGGCCCGTTTCGGCCACGGCGCCCTCGTGGCGATGCTGGCGGCGCTGGTGCTGTCTTACGTGACGTCCGATCCATCCATTGCCCTGGCCAGCGCCACCGCGTTCGCGGTGTCCGAAATCATCGACTGGCTGGTGTTCAGCATCACCAAACGCCCGCTGCGCGACCGCTTGTGGATCAGCTCGGCGTTGAGCATTCCCCTCGATACTTTCATCTTCTTCGGCATGATCGACCTGATGACTCCGCCGGTGATCATCACCGCGTTGGCCTCGAAGTTCGCCGGTGTCACCGCCGTTTGGCTGATCATGGCCTGGCGCGAGCGCAAACAGGCTGTCGCCAGCTGAAGCCAAACCCTCGGGTTCATGTAAAATGCCGCGCTTTCTCCCCATGGAAAGCGCGTCTGGCGTTGCTTTCCTCGATGATCCGCTTCTTTGAGGACCTGAGATGACCCGTATCGGAACTCCATTGTCGCCGACCGCGACCCGCGTATTGCTGTGTGGCTGTGGTGAGTTGGGCAAGGAAGTGGTGATCGAGCTGCAACGCCTGGGCGTTGAAGTGATTGCCGTCGACCGTTACGCCAACGCGCCGGCCATGCAGGTTGCCCACCGCAGCCACGTGATCAACATGCTCGACGGTGCTGCCCTGCGTGCGGTGATCGAGGCCGAGAAGCCGCACTTCATCGTGCCGGAAATCGAAGCCATCGCCACCGCCACCCTGGTCGAACTGGAAGCCGAAGGCTTCACCGTGATCCCGACCGCCCGTGCCGCGCAACTGACCATGAACCGCGAAGGTATCCGTCGTCTGGCCGCTGAAGAGCTGGACCTGCCGACCTCGCCGTACCACTTTGCCGACACCTTCGAGGATTACAGCAAAGCCGTTGAGGACCTGGGCTTCCCGTGCGTGGTCAAGCCAGTGATGAGTTCTTCGGGCAAAGGCCAGAGCCTGCTGCGCAGCGTCGATGATGTGCAGAAAGCCTGGGATTACGCGCAAGAAGGCGGCCGGGCCGGCAAGGGCCGGGTGATCATTGAAGGCTTCATCGATTTCGACTACGAAATCACCCTGCTGACCGTGCGCCACATTGGTGGCACCACGTTCTGTGCACCTGTCGGTCACCGTCAGGAGAAGGGCGACTATCAGGAGTCCTGGCAGCCGCAGGCGATGAGCCCGATTGCCCTGGCCGAGTCCGAGCGCGTTGCCAAAGCGGTCACCGAAGCACTGGGTGGTCGTGGTCTGTTCGGCGTCGAGTTGTTCATCAAGGGCGATCAGGTGTGGTTCAGCGAAGTTTCGCCGCGCCCGCATGACACCGGTCTGGTGACCCTGATTTCCCAGGACCTGTCGCAGTTTGCGCTGCACGCACGCGCCATTCTCGGCCTGCCGGTGCCGCTGATCCGTCAGTTCGGCCCTTCGGCTTCGGCGGTGATTCTGGTGGAAGGGCAGTCGACCCAGACTGCCTTCGCCAACCTCGGCGCCGCGCTGAGCGAGCCGGATACGGCGCTGCGTCTGTTCGGCAAGCCAGAGGTCAATGGTCAGCGTCGCATGGGCGTGGCCTTGGCGCGGGATGAGTCGATCGAGGCTGCGCGAGCCAAGGCGACCCGCGCTGCTCAGGCTGTTGTGGTAGAGCTGTAAACCGAGGCGCGTCTATCGCGGGCATGCCCGCTCCCACAGGTTTTTTGGTTGTGCACAAAATGTGCGATCAACCGAGAACCCTGTGGGGCTTGCCCGCGATAGCGATCTGTCAGGCAACCTGATTCAGATCGTTGCCACGCGTTTCCTTCAGGCACAGCACCGCTATCAGGCTAAGCACTGCCGCCGCCGATACATACCCGCCGACATAACTCAAACCGCCCATCGCCACCAGTTTCTGCGCGAAGAACGGTGCCGCCGAGGCGCCGACGATTCCGCCCAGGTTGTAAGCGGCTGATGCGCCGGTATAACGCACGTGAGTCGGAAACAGCTCCGGCAACAGCGCCCCCATTGGCGCAAACGTCACGCCCATCAAGAACAACTCGATGCACAGGAACAGCGCCACGCCCCAGGTCGAGCCCTGAGTCAGCAGCGGCTCCATCAGGAAGCCAGACAGAATCGCCAGCACGCCACCAATGATCAGCACCGGTTTGCGCCCGTAACGGTCGCTGGCCCAGGCGGACAGCGGCGTTGCTGCGGCCATGAACAGCACGGCAAAGCACAGCAATCCTAGGAACGTCTCACGGCTGTAGCCGAGGGTGGACACGCCGTAGCTCAGGGAAAATACGGTCGAGATATAAAACAGCGCGTAGCACACCACCATGGCCGCCGCACCGAGCAGGGTCGGCGCCCAATACTGGCTGAACAGCTCGACCAGCGGCACTTTCACCCGTTCCTGACGGGCAATGGCGTTGGCGAACACCGGGGTTTCGTGGAGCTTGAGGCGCACGTACAGGCCGACCATCACCAGCGCCGCACTGAGCAGAAACGGAATCCGCCAGCCCCAACTACGGAATTGCTCATCGCTGAGGGTCATGGCCAGTGTCAGAAACAAGCCGTTGGCGGCGAGGAAACCAATCGACGGGCCGAGCTGCGGGAACATGCCGAACCACGCCCGTTTGCCTTTCGGTGCGTTTTCCGTCGCCAGCAGCGCCGCCCCACCCCATTCGCCGCCCAGGCCCAGGCCCTGACCGAAACGCAGCACGCACAGCAGAATCGGCGCCCAGGCCCCGATGCTGGCGTAACCCGGCAGCACGCCGATCAGCGTCGTACAGACACCCATCAGCAGCAAAGAAGCGACCAGCGTCGATTTGCGTCCGATACGGTCACCGAAATGGCCGAACAGCGCTGAGCCCAGCGGGCGGGCGAGGAAGGCGATGCCGAACGTGAGAAACGCCGAGAGCATCTGCGCGGTGCCGGAGGTCTGTGGAAAGAACACCGGCCCGATCACCAGGGCGGCAGCGGTGGCGTAAACGTAGAAGTCATAGAACTCGATGGCCGTGCCGATAAAACTCGCCGTGGCCACGCGGGTGGCGGAGTTGGTCGGTTGGGCAGGCGCGGTGGCGCTGTAAGCGGTGCTGGTTGTCATGCGGTGATCCCTGACAGTCATGAGCTCCATTGGAGCGAATTATTATGGTCGAGCACCCAGGGATGTGGGATGAGGCGCGGTCGCTGTTTCAGGTAGGAACAGTCGCCGGAATGCAGAGGAAATGGCCGAAACCTTTCGGGTGCGGGGTAAGCACGAGGTTTGGCGGTGCTTGGGTAAGCGGCTTGATTATAGGAAGCGGGCTAACGATCAAACAAGAGGGATAAAAAATCACCGCAATCTGCAGTCCAGTGATTCTGTGGCGAGGTCGCAAGCGCCCTCGCCATAAAAGCTTTAAATCTTGGCCGGCACCAGGCTCGTATGCCAGATCAACACCTTGCTCACCCGGTTCTCTTCGGTCTCGAGAATCTCCAGGCGATAACGTCCGATCTTCAAGCAAACCGCGCTCTCGGGAATCGTCTCCAACGCCTCGGTCACCAGACCATTCAGCGTCTTCGGTCCATCGCTCGGCAAATGCCAGCCCAGGCATTTGTTCAGCTCACGGATTGACGCGGTGCCGTCGATCACCATCCGCCCATCCGCCTGCGGATGAATGTGCGGGTTGTCGAGGCTGTGCTCGCTTTCGAATTCGCCGACGATCTCTTCGAGAATGTCTTCCAGAGTGACGATGCCCAGCACTTCACCGTACTCATCCACCACCATGCCCAGACGGCGCTGCTGCTTGTGGAAGTTCAATAATTGCAGCTGCAGTGGCGTGCTTTCCGGCACGAAGTACGGCTCATAACTGGCGGCCAGCAGCGCTTCGCGGGTCAGGCTGCCATCGTTGAGCAAATGGCGGATCTGCCGGGTATTGAGCACCGCTTCGACCTGATTGATGTCGCTGTGGAACACCGGCAGGCGCGTGCGCTTGTTATGCCGCAGCTGTTCGATGATTTCTTCGATCGAGTCGTCGAGGTTGATGCCGTCGACGTCACTGCGTGGCACCAGAATGTCGTTGACCGTGATGTTGTCCAGCGCATGAATACCCGCAACCGGGTGTGCCCGAACCGGGTGTTCCGGATCGTCATAA
>NZ_QAIU01000453.1:0-1347 GCF_003061205.1 Pseudomonas sp. HMWF006 | reverse complement strand
TCAACAGGCCGCTGAGGCGGCTGAACAGCCAGGCGAACGGATAAACGATCTTCAGCGGAACGCCCAGCAGGGTATTGCCGAAGGCGAGCACGGCATCGGGGTAGCGTTGGGCAACCGTACGCGGGAAGTAATCAGCAAACACCAGCAGGATGGCACCGGCACCGAGGCACGCCGCCCAAGGGCCGTTTTCTTCACAGAGAAAAATTGCCAGCAATGTGGCAATGACCATCGCCAGGGCGCGGCACAGGGTGTTGCAGAGGATCAGGCTGTCGAGCGGGAAGCTCAGCTTCGCCAGTGGCTTATCGCTGGCACGCGAGGCGGCGCGTTGCGCAAGCAGGTGTTGCTGCGCGATTTCGACGGCGGTAAACAGCCCCGACCACAAAACCAGCAGGACAAATACCGCAAGCATCGGCCCTATGGGCAAACCGTCCATTTATGCCGCCCGTCAGATGTGCAGGATGTATTCACGAACCAGTTTGCTGCCGAAGTACGCCAACATCAGCAGGCAGAAACCGGCGAGCGTCCAGCGAATCGCCTTGTGGCCACGCCAGCCGAGACGGTTGCGGCCCCACAACAGCACGCTGAACACCACCCAGGCCAGGCACGCCAGCAGGGTCTTGTGCACCAGATGCTGGGCGAACAGGTTCTCGACGAACAGCCAGCCGGAAATCAGCGACAGCGACAGCAGCGTCCAGCCTGCCCAGAGGAAGCCGAACAGCAGGCTTTCCATGGTTTGCAGCGGCGGGAAATTCTTGATCAGCCCGGACGGGTGCTTGTGCTTGAGCTGGTGATCTTGCACCAGCAGCAACAAGGCCTGAAACACCGCGATGGTGAACATGCCGTAGGCGAGGATCGACAACAGAATGTGCGCGAGGATGCCCGGCTCTTCATCAATGATCTGCACGGTGCCGGCCGGCGCGAACTGCGCCAGCAGCACGGTCACCGCGCCCAGCGGGAACAGCAGCACCAGCAGGTTTTCCACCGGTATGCGCGAGCAGGCGAGCAGGGTCAGGGCAATCACCGCCGCGGCAATCAGGCTGGAGGCACTGAAGAAATCCAGGCCCAGGCCGATCGGGGTCAGCAGGTGCGTGAGCAGGCTGGCGCTATGGGCGACCACGGCGAGTACGCCGAGGCTAACGAGCAGGCGCTTGTTCGCCTTGGCGCCGGTGGCCAGACGGGTGCTCTGATAAAGGGTCGCAGCGGCATATAGAAGGGCGGCGGCGAGGGTGGTCAGCAAACTGGGTGACAAGGGGAGCATAAATCCTGTTAGGCAAGCCCGAAAGGCGCTGAGTTTGGCATAGAACCGCCATGGCACGAAAGACTCAGGAAGCTGACAGCGAGGTGTCC
>NZ_QAIU01000452.1:0-2206 GCF_003061205.1 Pseudomonas sp. HMWF006 | reverse complement strand
ACAGCGTCAATGGCATCACCATCAATGCCAACAGCACCAACGGCACGGTGCTCGGGTTTTCACTGCCGTTGGTGAAGCTGATGTTCTTGATCGCCTGCATGTAGTCGGCGAGCGTCGCATTACCCGACAGGGTCAGGGTCACCGTGCCGTTGGTGCTGTTGGCATTGATGGTGATGCCATTGACGCTGTTGCCCAGGTTCAGCGCATCGCCGTCCTGACGGTTGGTCAGCACAATGGTCGCGCCAGTGAGCATGGTGCTGTCCGGGTCGGTGATGGTCAGGTCAGTGTCGGCAATCGACACGCCGGCGCCCGGGGTGTTTTCGGTGAACGTCACCTTGTAGTCGGCACCGGTGGCGCCGCTGGAGTTGTTGGCGTCGAGGTCGATGACCGGTGGCGCATCGTTGTCGATGATCGAGGTGCTGACGCTGCCGTTGGTGCTGCTGACGGCCAGGTTCTCGAAGTTGCCGCCGGTGGCCGAGTCGATCTTGACCACGAAGTTTTCGGTGCCTTCGGTGATCTTGTCATCAATGGTCGCGACGTTGAACTGCGCGCTGCTGGCGCCCGCCGGGATCTTCACGGTGTACACGCCAGTGAAGTCCGAACCGTCGGCGGCGGTGCCGCTGTAGACGATTTTCAGGGTCACTTCGGTTTGCGCCGGGTGGTTCAGGCTGACCGTGTAGCTGGCGGTCTGGCCTTCGGTCACCGAGCTGCTGCCGGTGATGCTGACGGTGGTGGTGTCGATGGTGTCGGCGACGCTGGTCACGGCCGGTGTCGTGCTGGTGACCAGGTTTTCAAAGCCGCCGCCGCTGGTACCGGTGATGGTCGCCTGCACGGTGCCGGCGTCTTTGTAGACGTCGTCAGCCGGAGCCGGAACGGTCACGGTGCCGGAGGTTTTGCCAGCGTCGATGGTGATCACCGAGCCGTTGCTCAGGGTCACGGTCACCGGCGAGCCGGCGGCGTTGCTCAGGGTTGCGGTGTAGGTGATCTGGCCACCTTCGTTCACCGCCGGGGTCGCGCTCAGCGACAGGTTAGTGGTGTCGACGGTGTCGGTCACGGTAGTGCTGACCGGGGTTTTGTCGGCGACCAGATTTTCGTAGTTACCACCGCTCACGTTGGTGATCGAGTTGGTCAGCGGTGCATGGCCAGTCAACGCATCGTTCGGTGCGGTAGTGGTTGCGGTGCCGGTGGTCTGGCCAACGCCGATGGTGATGGTCTGACCGTTCGACAGGGTTACCACAACTGGCGAGCCAGTCACGGGAGCACCGACGGTGGCGGTGTAGACGACGTTGCCGCCTTCAGCCGCTGTACCGGTCGCGGTCAGTTTCACCGTGGTGGTGTCGATGGTGTCGGTGACGCTGGTCACGGCCGGAGCTGTGCTGGTGACCAGGTTTTCGAAACTGCCGCCAGTGGCGGTTTTGATCGTTGCCTGGACGTTGCCGGCGTCTTTGTAGACGTCGTCAGCCGGTGCCGGGACGGTCACGGTGCCGGAGGTTTTGCCGGCGTCGATGGTGATGACCGAGCCGTTGCTCAGAGTCACGGTGACTGGCGAGCCAGCGGCGTTGCTTAGCGTTGCGGTGTAGGTGATCTGGCCACCCTCGGCCACGGTGCCGGTCGCGGACAGCGTCAGGTTGGTGGTGTCGACGGTGTCGGTCACAGTCGTGCTGACCGGAGTTTTGTCGGCGACGAGATTTTCGTAGTTACCACCGCTCACGTTGGTGATCGAGTTGGTCAGCGGCGCATGGCCGGTCAACGCATCGTTCGGTGCGGTGGTGGTCGTGGTGCCGGTGGTCTGGCCGACGCCAATGGTGATGGTCTGACCATTGGCCAGGGTTACCACGACTGGCGAACCGGTTACTGGAGCACCGACAGTGGCGGTGTAGACGACGTTGCCGCCCTCTGCCGCCGTGGCCGTTGCCGTCAGTTTCACGGTGGTTGTGTCGATGGTATCGGTGACGCTGGTGACGGCTGGAACAGTGCTCGGCACCAGGTTTTCGAAGCTGCCACCAGTGGCGGTGCTGATGGTCGCTTGCACGGTGCCGGCGTCTTTATAGACGTCGTCAGCCGGTGCCGGGACGGTCACGGTGCCGGTGGTTTTGCCCGCTTCGATGGTGATCACGGCGCCGTTGGACAGCGTCACGGTCACTGGCGAGCCGGCGGCGTTGGTCAGGGTCGCGGTGTAGACAATCGAACCGCCTTCAGCGACCGA
>NZ_QAIU01000451.1:0-1132 GCF_003061205.1 Pseudomonas sp. HMWF006 | reverse complement strand
GGGCTGGCGGATCAAGTGGTCGAGTTTGGCCAGCACTTGCGCGTCCATGCCCAGGGTTTCCAGATGCAGACGTCCGGCCTGTTTGTCCAGCAGACGCATCACCACCCTTTCGCCATGCCCGGTGGGCACGGTGGAGACGCGAATGTCGATTGGCCGCCCGGCCACGCGCAACGCGATGCGACCGTCCTGCGGCAGGCGTTTTTCAGCGATGTCGAGCTGGGCCATGATCTTGATTCGCGACACCAGCGCACCGTGCAGCGCCTTGCGCGGCGAAACCACATCACGCAAGGTGCCGTCGACCCGGTAGCGCACCACCGAATGGGTTTCGAACGGTTCGATATGTATGTCGCTGGCCTCATCGCGCGCGGCCTGGGTGAGCAGCGCGTTGATCATGCGAATCACCGGCGCGCCGTCCTGAGTGTCGAGCAAGTCGGTGATTTCCGGCATGTCCTGCATCAGGCGGTCGAGATCGACTTCGTTTTCCGCCGCACCGACCACCGCCGCCGCGCTGCCAGTATCGGCATAAGCGCTGGCGAGCAAGCCATCGAGTTCGTCATCGCGCACGCGCTGTATCGTGGTCGCGCCAAACTGCCGCCGCGCCTCACTGATCGACCAGCCGGGCGTCGACGGGCACACCGTCAACACCCCATCACACAACAAAATCCGCTGCGCCTTGGCCCAGGCGTAAGGCAACGCACTCATCTCCTGAACTCCTCCAACTCCACTGTGGTGAGTTGCAGATTGCGGGCAGGGTTCAAAAGCGTTTGCTCCCGTCAATCGGCACCGCTTTGGTCCATGTGCAAGGCAACGCACTCATCTCCTGAACTCCCCCAGTTCCACTGTGGCGAGGGGATTTATCCCCGCTGGGTTGCGCAGCAACCCCAAATCCTGCAACCGAATTTCGCCAGACATACCGAGTGTTTCGGGTTTACGCCTGCTGCGCAGCCGAACGGGGATAAACCCCCTCACCACAGGGGTGGGTTGCACATTGCGAGCTGGTTTCAAAAGCGTCTGCTCCCCTCAATCGGTACGGCTTTGGTCCATGTGCAAGGCAACGCACTCATCTCCTTAACTCCCACAATTCCACTGTGGCGAGGGGATTTATCCCCGTTGGGTTGCGCAGCAACCCCAA
>NZ_QAIU01000450.1:4964-26159 GCF_003061205.1 Pseudomonas sp. HMWF006 | reverse complement strand
GATCAGATCGGAGAGCTTCTCCTTGGACCAGGTCGGGTCGAAACGGTTGAGCCGGCGCGACGCCAGCAGCCATGCACCGCCGATACCGATCAGGTACATCAGGCCGTACCAATGGATTTTCAGCGGACCGATGGCCAGGGCCACCGGGTCGATCTGCGGGTAAGGCAGCATTGCGACTCCTCGTTAGAGTTGAAACCAAAATTCCCGGGCGACGCTGCCACCTCAGGATTAAGCCAGGATTGCGGTGCGGTTAAAGCAGAAAGCTCAAACCCACGCAGAACAGCAAAGCGGCGAACAGCCGTTTCAGCAAGCGCGGCGACAATTTGTGCGCCAGGCGCGCGCCGATGCGGGCGAACACCATGCTGGTCAGGGCGATGCCCAACAACGCCGGCAGATAGACAAAACCGAGACTATGCGGCGGCAGCAACGGATCATGCCAGCCCAGAATCATGAAACTTAAGGCACTGGCCAGGGCGATCGGCAGGCCACAAGCCGACGATGTCGCCACCGCTTGCTGCATCGGCACGCTGCGCCAGGTCAGGAACGGCACGGTCAACGAACCGCCGCCAATGCCGAAAATCGCCGAGGCCCAGCCAATCACACTGCCGGCCACGGTCAGACCGAGTTTGCCCGGCACTGTTCGACTGGCCTTGGGTTTAACATCCAGCGCCAGTTGCACAGCGATCACCAGAGCAAACACGCCGATGATTTTTTGCAGGTTGGGACCGGAAATAGCCTCGGCCGTCAGCGCGCCGAAACCGGCGCCGAGCAGAATGCCGACGGTCATCCACATGAAAATCGGCCAGCGCACCGCGCCGCGACGGTGATGCTCACGCACGGCGTTGACCGAGGTAAAGATGATCGTCGCCAGTGATGTCCCGACCGCCAGATGCGTAAGAATCGACTGATCAAAACCCTGCAGGGTGAAACTGAACACCAGAACCGGGACAATGATGATCCCGCCGCCCACCCCGAACAGCCCGGCCAGCACGCCCGCACAGGCGCCCAGCGCCAGATAGAGCAGAAATTCCATGACCGTCTCCCAGACCGCATCCCCAAAACCGGAGCGGCATGGTAACGGATGCATGGCCTCCTGCTCCACTTGCGATGGATGCACGGACGCCGGATGCGTAGAGTGAGCAAAAAACACACAAGGACCACCTTATGTGCCTGATTGTTTTCGCCTGGCGCCCGGGCCATGCCCAGCCGCTGATCGTCGCGGCCAACCGTGACGAGTTCTACGCCCGGCCCAGCCTGCCGCTGGCGCAATGGCCGGAAGCGCCGCACGTGCATGCCGGACGCGACCTGGAAGCGGGCGGCACGTGGCTGGGGATCGGCACCAACGGCCGCTTTGCCGCGCTGACCAACATCCGCGATCCGCACCAGCCGCCGGCACGCAAGTCACGGGGAGAACTGGTGGCGCGGTTTCTTACCGGCGATGCGTCGATTGATGATTATTTGAGCGATGTGGTCGGACGTGCGCCGGAATATGCCGGGTTCAACCTGCTGCTGGGCAATGCCCACGAGCTGTGGCACTTCAATGCGCGGACGTCCGAGCCAGTGATGCTGGAACCGGGGGTTTACGGGCTATCGAATGCCGGGCTGGATACGCCGTGGCCGAAGTTGCTCAAGGCCAAGGCAGCGTTGCACGCCGTGCTGGATGATCCGCAGCCTGAGCGGTTGTTGGAGCTGCTGGGCGATGCGCAGACGGCGCCGTTTGCCGAGCTGCCGGACACCGGAGTCGGGTTGGCCACCGAATCATTGTTGTCGAGTGTGTTTATCGCCAGCCAGAGTTACGGGACGCGGGCGAGTACGGCGCTGGTGGTGCAGGCGGACGGAACGCGGCGGATGTTGGAGCGCAGTTTTGGGCCTTATGGCGGGCATTTGGGCGAGGTGGAGATAAACGCTTGAAAGCTACCCTCACCCCAGCCCTCTCCCGGAGGGAGAGGGGGCCGACCGAGGTGTCTTGAGCCATACGCCGACCTGGAAGACCGAGCCGAATATGGATTCTGCACAGCACCTTCAGGTCGCTGCCGGACGATTATGGATTCAGCAATGCACTTTCAAGTCGATGCGGGGCGGTTATGAATTCTGCAATGCACTTTCAGGTCGGTGCCGGTCGATTGTGGATTCAGCAATGCACTTTCAAGTCGGTGCGGGGCGATTATGGATTCAGCAATGCACTTTCAGGTCGGCGTACCTCGGCAGCATCCCCCAATCAGTCCCCTCTCCCTCCGGGAGAGGGCTAGGGTGAGGGGCTTTTGATCTTCAGAGGGCCTTGACCACCGCCGGCGGATGCATCTTCGACAACCCGAGATTCTTCAGCGCCAATTGCAACGAGCTGTGGATCACTTGCGGGTTATCAATGGTCATCAGCTCCGCCAGCAACTCCTGAGCCTTGCTCAGATTCACCTGACGCAACATCCACTTCACCTTCGGCAGGTTGGTGGCGTTCATCGACAGGCTGTCGAAACCCATGGCCATCAACAGTACCGCCGCTGCCGGGTCACCGGCCATCTCGCCGCAGATGCTCACCGGCTTGCCTTCGGCATGGGCGTCGCGCACCACGGTTTGCAGGGCTTGCAGCACCGCCGGGTGCAGGTAGTCGTAGAGATCGGCCACCCGCGGGTTGTTGCGATCGACCGCCAGCAGATACTGGGTCAGGTCGTTGGAGCCGACGGACAGGAAGTCGACCATCCGCGCCAGCTCCTTGGTCTGGTACACCGCCGCCGGAATCTCGATCATCACGCCGATCGGCGGCATCGGCACGTCGGTGCCTTCATCGCGCACTTCGCCCCAGGCCCGGTGGATCAGGTGCAGGGCTTCTTCGAGTTCGTGGGTGCCGGAGATCATCGGCAGCAGAATCCGCAGATTGTTCAGGCCTTCACTGGCCTTGAGCATTGCGCGGGTCTGCACCAGGAAGATTTCCGGGTGGTCGAGGGTGACGCGAATGCCGCGCCAGCCGAGGAACGGGTTGTCTTCCTTGATCGGGAAGTACGACAGCGACTTGTCACCGCCGATATCAAGGCTGCGCATGGTCACCGGTTGCGGATGAAACGCGGCGAGCTGTTCGCGGTAGATCGCCAGTTGTTCCTTTTCGCTCGGGAAGCGCTGGTTGATCATGAACGGCACTTCGGTGCGGTACAGGCCGACACCTTCGGCGCCACGCTTCTGCGCCCGCGCCACATCGGCCAGCAGACCGGTGTTGACCCACAGCGGCATGCGGTGACCGTCAAGGGTCACGCACGGCAGGTCGCGCAGGGTGTCGAGGCCCAGCGCCAGTTGTTTCTCTTCTTCGACGACCTCGGCGAACTGCTTGCGCAGCACTTCGCTCGGGTTGGTGTAGACCTCGCCGCGGGTGCCGTCGACGATCATCTCGATGCCATCGACCTTGGCGTACGGCAGGTCAACCAGCCCCATCACCGTCGGAATGCCCATCGCCCGAGCGAGGATCGCGACGTGGGAGTTACCCGAACCGAGTACCGAGACCAGACCGACCAGCGTGCCTTCCGGCACCTCGCCGAGCATTGCCGGCGTCAGCTCTTCGCTGACCAGAATGGTTTTTTCCGGGTAGACCAGGTTCTGCTGACGCTCTTCCTGCAGGTAGGCGAGCAGGCGCCGGCCGAGGTCTTTGACGTCCGACGCCCGCTCACGCAGGTAAGCATCGTCCATCAGTTCAAAACGGTTGACGTGTTCAGTGACCACCTGACGCAGCGCGCCCTGCGCCCACTGGCCGGTCTTGATCACGGTGGTGATTTCGCTGCCCAGCGAGGCATCGTCGAGCATCATCAGGTAGACATCGAACAGCGCGCGCTCTTCCGGACGCAGCTGGGTCGCAAGCTTGGCCGACAAGGCGCGCATGTCGGCGCGCACGCCTTCGATGGCGGTCTTGAACAGTGCCAGCTCAGCGTCGATGTCGGTGATGGTCTTGTCCGGCACCACGTCGAGATCGGCCGGCGGCAGCATGACCACGGCGGTACCGACGGCAGCCCCGGGCGAACCCGGCACACCGACGAACTTGGCTTCCTGGATGCCTTTGCCCTGACGGCCCAGACCACGGATCGAACCGGTGGCCTCGGCGTGGGCGATAACCCCGGCGAGTTGCGCGCTCATGGTCACGAGGAAGGCTTCTTCACCTTCATCGAACTGGCGGCGTTCTTTCTGCTGGATGACCAACACGCCGACGACGCGGCGGTGGTGAATGATCGGTGCACCGAGGAACGAGGCATAACGCTCCTCACCGGTTTCGGCGAAGTAGCGATAGCGCGGGTGATCCGCGGCGTTTTCGAGGTTCAGGGGTTCTTCACGCGTGCCGACCAGACCCACCAGACCTTCGTTGGGTGCCATGCTGACCTTGCCGATCGAGCGCTTGTTCAAGCCCTCGGTGGCCATCAGGACGAAGCGGTTGGTCTCGGGGTCAAGCAGGTAGACCGAGCAGACCTGGCTGCCCATGGCCTCTTTGACGCGCAACACAATAATCCCCAACGCCGCCTTGAGATCCTTGGCGGAGTTAACTTCCTGGACGATCTTGCGCAGCGTATTGAGCATGGCTCGGGGTCGAACTCCGTCGTCAGTCGCGCGCTAAAAGGCGCGGGGCAAGCTCTTTGAGGGCGCGGCGATACACCTCGCGCTTGAATGTCACCACCTGGCCCAACGGATACCAATAGCTGACCCAGCGCCAGCCATCGAACTCCGGTTTACCGGTCAAATCCATCCGCACCCGCTGCTCGTTGGAGATCAGGCGCAGGAGAAACCATTTCTGTTTCTGGCCGATGCACAGCGGTTGGCTGTGGGTACGCACCAGACGTTGCGGCAAACGATAGCGCAACCAGCCCCGGGTACAGGCGAGAATTTCAACATCTTCACGCTCCAGGCCCACTTCTTCGTTCAACTCGCGGTACAAGGCGTCCTCCGGCGTCTCCTCGGGGTTGATTCCCCCCTGCGGAAACTGCCAGGCATCTTGATTGATACGGCGAGCCCATAGCACCTGGCCGGCGTCATTCGTCAGAATGATCCCGACATTGGGGCGGAAACCATCGGGGTCGATCACGGCAACAACCTCGCAAACGCATGTCGCCGCATTGTTCCACAAAGCTTGATAAGGCGGCAACGAAGGTTCCTACCTTATGTGCACTCTTGTGAAAAGACCGTATTCTTGTCGCCTTTTTACTGACTTTTCAGCGGGTAACTGCAATGCGCCTGGCTCTATTCGATTTGGACAACACCCTTCTGGGCGGCGACAGCGATCACGCCTGGGGCGATTATCTGTGTGAACGCGGCTTCCTCGATCCGGTGGCGTACAAGGCTCGCAACGACGAGTTCTATCAGGATTACCTGGCCGGCCAACTGGATAACGCCGCGTACCTGAACTTTTGCCTGGAAATCCTCGGCCGCACCGAAATGGCCGTGCTTGAGCAGTGGCACAACGACTACATGCGCGACTGCATCGAGCCGATCGTGCTGCCCAAGGCGCTGGAGCTGCTCAAACAACACCGTGACGCCGGCGACAAACTGGTGATCATCACCGCGACCAACCGCTTCGTGACGGCGCCGATTGCCGTGCGCCTGGGCGTGGAAACCCTGATCGCCACCGAGTGCGAAATGATCGATGGCCGCTACAGCGGGCGCAGCACCGACATTCCATGCTTTCGCGAAGGCAAGGTGACACGCCTCAATCGCTGGCTGGATGAGACCGGGCATTCGCTGGATCACAGCTATTTCTACAGCGATTCGATGAATGACCTGCCGCTGCTGGAGCAGGTGGCGAACCCTGTCGCTGTCGATCCGGATCCGAATCTGCGGGCCGAGGCCGAGAAGCGTGGCTGGCCGGTTATCTCGCTGCGCAGCTGATTACGCCTTCGCGAGCAAGCTCGCTCCCACAAGGTATTTGTGAACCACACAGATCCAATGTGGGAGCGAGCTTGCTCGCGAATGGGGTCTACGCGGTCTCAAGCCTTAAACGGGCTTGGCCCCCATCAACGCCGCAATGGCGAGAAATCCGACGCCGCTGACAATCGCCAGTGCCAGATTGAATTTCCGATTGCCGACCCCGCTCGTCCACAGCCGATTCAGCCGAACCAGCAGCCAGACGGCACTGAACGTGGCCACGGCATAGATCACACTGGAACCCAGAATCCAGAACTGCCCCAACGACCAGCCCACCAGGTGCACCAGCCACCAGCCGGTGAACGGCATGCTGAACATGCCGAGCAGCATCAGACACCAGATGAACAGCCAAGGCCGCTGCATCGTGCTGGCCGGTCCTTCGCTGCGATTACGCCAGGAAAGCGCGGCGAGCCCCAGCCCGCTCAAGAGGATCACCACGGTCGCCGCAACGTGAAGGACTTTCAGGGTGGTCAGGGTTTCCATGTGTTCGTCTTCCTTGGGCCATGCCCATCAGCGTAGCCGCTCAGCCAAGAAACAGCTGATAGGCCGGGTTCTCGCTTTCATCCCAATACGGGTAACCGATTTCCTCAAGGGCCGCCGGCACCAGATGGCGCTCGTCGTGCGGGACTTGCAGACCGGCGACCACGCGGCCATCGGCAGCCCCGTGGTTGCGGTAGTGGAACATCGAGATGTTCCAGCGCCCACCCAGCTTGTTGAGGAAGTTGAACAGCGCCCCCGGACGTTCCGGGAACTCGAAGCGAAACACCACTTCATCAATGACGTGCGCCGCGTGCCCGCCGACCATGTGGCGAATGTGCAATTTGGCCAGCTCGTTATCGGTCAGGTCGATGACCGGGAAACCCTGTTCGGTCAGGCTCGCCAGCAGGGCGCTGCGCGGGTCGTTTTCCGGGTGGGTCTGCACGCCGACGAAAATGTGCGCTTCGCTGCCGGTGTTGTAGCGGTAGTTGAATTCGGTGATCTGGCGTTTGCCGACGGCCTCGCAGAACGCCTTGAAGCTGCCGGCCCTCTCGGGAATGGTCACCGCGATGATCGCTTCGCGGCCTTCACCCAGCTCGGCGCGCTCGGCGACGTGGCGCAGGCGGTCGAAGTTGACGTTGGCGCCGGAGTCGATGGCGACGAAGGTCTGGCCGCTGACGCCGCGCAACTCGACATACTTCTTGATCCCGGCCACGCCCAAAGCGCCGGCAGGTTCGGTGATCGAGCGGGTATCGTCGTAGATATCCTTGATGGCGGCGCAGATTTCGTCCGTGCTGACGGTGATCACTTCGTCGACGTAATCCTTGCAGATGTCGAAGGTGTGCTGGCCGATCTGCGCCACCGCCACGCCGTCGGCGAAGATGCCTACGGTCGGCAACACCACGCGCTCACCCGCGGCCATGGCCGCTTGCAGGCAATTGGAGTCGTCCGGCTCGACACCGATGACCTTGATGTCCGGGCGCAGGTATTTCACATACGCCGCGATGCCGGCGATCAGACCGCCGCCGCCGACCGGCACGAAGATCGCGTCCAGCGGTTGCGGGTGCTGACGCAGAATTTCCATCGCCACGGTGCCCTGCCCGGCAATGGTGTGCGGATCGTCGTACGGGTGGATGTAGACGTAGCCCTTTTCGTCGACCAGTTTCAGCGAATAGGCCAGTGCCTCCGGGAACGAATCGCCGTGCAGCACCACTTTGCCGCCACGCGAGCGCACGCCCTCGACCTTGATCTCCGGGGGGGTCTTGGGCATGACGATCGTGGCTTTGACGCCCAGCACTTTCGCCGCCAGGGCCAGACCCTGCGCATGGTTACCCGCCGATGCAGTGACCACGCCACGGGCGCGCTCTTCGTCGGTCAGCTGGGTCAATTTGTTGTAGGCGCCGCGAATCTTGAACGAGAACACCGGCTGCAAGTCTTCACGCTTGAGCCAGATGTCATTGCCCAGCCGCTCGGAGAGCTGGCGAGCGTTCTGCAGCGGGGTTTCTACGGCAACGTCATAAACGCGCGAGGTGAGGATCTTTTTGACGTACTGTTCGAGCATCGGAAAGCATCACTGAGCGGGTTGGGCAGGGCCAAGGAGTCTAACCCGGCTTTTGCCCGGACGACCACACGAATCCAGAGGTTTTAGCCGCGCTTGCGGCTATAATGCCGGCCTTTCCGTTCTCACCTTGCCCGCTTCCGGAGCCCGCATGACCCAGGATCAACTCAAACAGGCAGTGGCGCAGGCCGCCGTCGACTTCATCCTTCCGAAACTCGACGACAAGAGCATCGTCGGGGTCGGCACCGGCTCCACCGCCAACTGCTTCATCGACGCCCTGGCCCAGCACAAGGGCGCGTTCGATGGCGCGGTCGCCAGCTCCGAAGCCACCGCTGCGCGCCTCAAGGGCCACGGTATTCCAGTGTATGAGCTGAACACCGTCAGCGACCTGGAGTTCTACGTCGACGGCGCCGATGAAAGCGACGCGCACCTGAACCTGATCAAGGGCGGCGGCGCAGCCCTGACCCGCGAGAAGATTGTCGCCGCCGTGGCCAAGACCTTCATCTGCATCGCCGACGCCAGCAAACTGGTGCCGGTGCTGGGTGAATTCCCGCTGCCGGTCGAAGTGATCCCGATGGCCCGCAGCCACGTTGCCCGTCAACTGGTGAAACTGGGCGGCGACCCGGTGTACCGCGAAGGCGTGCTGACCGACAACGGCAACATCATTCTCGACGTGTTCAACCTGCAGATCACCAACCCGGTGGAGCTGGAAGCGCAGATCAATGCGATCGTCGGCGTGGTCACCAACGGCCTGTTCGCGGCGCGTCCGGCGGACCTGTTGCTGCTGGGCACCAGCGAAGGCGTGAAAACCCTCAAGGCTGAATAATCCCAGACTGCCCGAAATTTATGGGCAGACAAATGAACCTGTGGGAGCGAGCTTGCTCGCGAATGCGGTGGATCAGCCAACATCTTCATTGGCTGACCCGGCGCCTTCGCGAGCAAGCTCGCTCCCACAGTGTTTTGTGGTGTTGATTAGTTCAGTGTTGGTTTTTTGAAGACGTAAAACAGGTTCGGCTCACTCACCAGATACAACGTCCCGTCATCATCCATCGCAATCCCCTCCGCCTGCGGCACGGTTTTCTTCAAACCCTGGCGCCCGCCACTGATCGACATCGTGCTCAACGGCCGCCCGCCGACATCCAGCTCCAGAATCAACCGTGACTCATCCGACAGCGCCAGCAAATGCCCGCTGCGCTCGTCGTATTGCAGGCTCGACAGATCGCGCACAAACATCCCGGCATCGCGCTTGGGATCGTTGATCACGTGCACCGCGTAGGACTTCTCCGGATTGAAGTGCGGAAAACCGTGCACTTCGTAGATCAGCATCGGGTTGCGTTCCTTCGCAACAAACAAGCGCTTGCCTACCGAGTCATACGCCAGGCCTTCAAAACCTTTGTTGCTGGCCATATGCACGCCGAGGGTCATCTGCTCGGCGTCCGCCGCGTCGAGGAATGTGGTGTCTGCCTCCAAGTGAATCTTGATCAGCCGCTGCTGACGCTCATCCGTGATCACGTAGGTGTCGGCGCTGATGTACTCGACGGCTTCGGGATCGCCAAAACCAATCAGGGCAATGCGCCGCAGGATCTTGCCTTCGAGCGACAGTTCGACCAGCTCGGAATTCTTGTTGGTTACGGTGAACAGGCTTTTGCGCACCGGATCGAAGGTGAGCGCCGAAACATCGTCGTCCAGCCCGTCAATCACCCGCGCTTCAATCTCGACCCGATACTGATCCAGCCCAATCGACTCGCTACTCTGCGGTTGCCACAGCGTGTGCAGATTGAACCAGGCGCGCTCGAACAGGCGCAGGTATTGGCCGATCGCAATCAACGCGATCAGGGCAATCACCGACAGGGTGACGAACAGGGGCTTGGGGCGGGCAAGTCGACGCATTCGGGCGGGCTCGGATTCAAAACAGGCGGATGAAATATCACGCCCGTCTGAATTGAAGCTTAATGGCCACTTGCCTTAAACCACAAGACAACCCCGGCAGCAGGGGCTATTTGTGTTTTTCGAAGCGGTAAAACAGGTTGGGTTCACTGACCATGTACAGCGTACCGGCCTCGTCCATGGTCACGCCTTCGGCACGGGGAATGGTGTTTTTCAGACCGTTGAAGCCGCCCAGCAGGGTCATGAAGCTGACCTGTCCGCCTTTCTCGTCCAGCTCCAGCAACAGGTGCGAATCGGCAGACAGCACCAGAGTGTGCTGGGTGCGCGGGTCAATCGCCAGGGCCGAGAGGTTGCGGATATCCAGCTCATCATTGGCAAGCTTCTGCTTGTCACCCTTGAGGATCTGGCTGCCGTCGCTTTTCCAGGTGAACAGCGCCGGCGGACGCTCTTCGCCCAACAGCAGTTGCTGGTTGTGCGGGTCCCAGGTAATCGCTTCGAAGGCTTTGTTCTGATCTTTCGACGGGCCGAGATCGTACTTGGGGAAGTCGGCGATGTTCAATTCGCGAGTGTCGGCATCGACCTTGACGATCGAGAGCATGTGCTGACGCTCATCGACAATGGCCATCAGGCCGTTCTCCATGACCGTCAGGCCTTCCGGATTGCTCCAGCCCACCAGCGGCATTTTGCGCAGCACATCGCCGTGCAGGGTGAGTTCGACCAGGAACGGATTTTTGCCCATCACCGAAAACAGGGTCTTGGTCTGTGGATTGTAGGCGAGGTCCGAGGCCTCGTCCTTTTCCATGCCCGGCAGCAGTTTGCCGTCGATGACCACCCGATAGTCCGGCAACCAGACGCTGGCTTTCTGCTCGGCCTGGCTCTCGAAACGCTCGCGCACCCAGAGCAGGCCACGGTCATCCCAATGCATGGCAAACGCCAGACCATAAGCGGCGGCAAGCACCAGCAACAGCCAGACATACCAACGCAGGGCAAAACGTGAACGACGAGGAGAATCGAGCTGAGTTTGAGCAGACATCAGGGACGCATTCCGAATATTCAGGCTATGGGTAATAGCACAAAGAGGCCGGCTCAGACGCCAGAATGAGAGGAATTATCCGGACAGGATGTGAAAAAAACGGCAAACGGCGGGATTGTCGTGTGTTGCCAGCGATCTGCAGGGCCCCACAAAACAATGTGGGAGCGAGCTTGCTCGCGAAGACGGAGTGTCAGGCAACGATGATGTCGACTGACCTGGCGCCTTCGCGAGCAAGCTCGCTCCCACAGGGGATTTGCAGTGTTGCGGTTAGCGTACGCTGCTGGTGAAGCGGCTCGCGCCGACCAGTTCGAGCACGATGTCGTCGCCGACATTCAGGGGACCGACGCCCACCGGGGTGCCGGTGAGAATCACGTCGCCGGCCTGTAGCGAGAAGCAGCCGGCCATGTGCTGGATCATCGGCACGATCGGGTTGAGCATCGCGCTGCTGTTGCCGTCCTGGCGCACTTCACCGTTGATGGTCAGGCGAATGCCGATGTCGGTCAGGTCAGCGAAGGTGCTGCCGACCACGAACGGGGCGATCACCGCTGCGCCGTCGAACGACTTGGCGATTTCCCACGGCAGGCCCTTGGACTTGAGCTCGGCCTGCTTGTCGCGCAGGGTCAGGTCCAGCGCCGGGGCGAAACCGGAGATCGCGTCGAGCACCTCTTCGCGGCTCGGCTTGGTCGACAGCGGCTTGCCGATCAGCACAGCGATTTCCGCTTCGTAGTGCACCGAACCGCGCTCGGTCGGAATGCTGAACCCGCCTTCCAGCGGCACCACACAACTGCCCGGCTTGATGAACAGCAACGGTTCGGTCGGGACCGGGTTGTCCAGTTCCTTGGCGTGTTCGGCGTAATTACGGCCAATGCACACGACTTTCCCGATCGGGAAGTGAATGCGCGTGCCGTCGACATACTGGTGCTGATAGCTCATTTACCGACTCCTGCCTTCATTGATTCATCAAAGATTGCCCATCAAACCGCGAAGATCTTGCCCGGGTTCATGATGCCGTTCGGGTCGAACACCGCCTTGACCGCTTTCATGTACTCGATTTCGACCGGCGAACGGCTGTACGTCAAGTAGTCGCGCTTGGTCATGCCCACGCCGTGCTCGGCGGAAATCGAACCGTTGTACTTCTCGACGGTTTCGAACACCCACTTGTTGACGGTTGCGCACTTGGCGAAAAACTCGTCCTTGCTCAGGTTATCCGGCTTGAGGATGTTCAGGTGCAAGTTGCCGTCGCCGATGTGGCCGAACCAGACGATTTCGAAGTCTGGATAGTGTTCGCCGACGATCGCGTCGATTTCCTGCAGGAATGCCGGCACTTTCGACACGGTGACCGAGATGTCGTTCTTGTACGGCGTCCAGTGCGAGATGGTTTCGGAGATGTATTCGCGCAGCTTCCACAGGTTCTGCAGCTGGGTTTCGCTCTGGCTCATCACGCCGTCCAGCACCCAGCCCTGCTCGACGCAGTGCTCGAAGGTTTCCAGCGCGCTGTTGGCCACTTCTTCCGTAGTCGCTTCAAATTCCAGCAGCGCGTAGAACGGGCAGTCGGTTTCGAAGGGCGCCGGTACGTCGCCACGGCCCAGCACTTTGGCCAGAGCCTTGTCGGAGAAGAATTCGAACGCGGTCAGGTCGAGCTTGCCCTGGAAAGCGTGCAGTACCGGCATGATCGAATCGAAATCGGCAGTGCCAAGGACCATCGCGGTGAGGTTTTTCGGCGCGCGATCCAGACGCATGGTCGCTTCGACGACAAATCCAAGGGTGCCTTCAGCGCCGATGAACAATTGGCGCAGGTCATAACCGGTGGCGTTCTTGATCAGGTCTTTGTTTAGCTCCAGCACATCGCCCTTGCCGGTCACCACCTTCATGCCGGCGACCCAGTTGCGGGTCATGCCGTAGCGAATCACCTTGATCCCGCCGGCATTGGTGCCGATATTACCGCCAATCTGGCTGGAACCGGCCGAAGCGAAGTCCACCGGGTAGTACAGGCCGTTTTCTTCGGCGACGTTCTGCAAGTGCTCGGTGACCACGCCCGGCTGACACACGGCGGTGCGGTCGGTGAGGTTCACGTCGAGAATCTGGTTCATGTAGTCGAACGACACCACCACTTCGCCATTGGCGGCCACGGCGGCGGCAGAAAGCCCGGTGCGCCCGCCGGATGGCACCAGCGCCACCTTGTGGGTGTTGGCCCAACGGACGATGGCCTGCACCTGCTCGATAGTCTTGGGAAACACGATGGCACTTGGCGCCGGGGCGAAGTGCTTGGTCCAGTCCTTGCCGTACGTGTTCAGGGAGTCGGCATCGGTCAGGACCTTGCCAGGCTCGACCAGGGTCTTCAGTTCATCAATCAGGGCAGGATTGGTCATCGACAGAACTCTCGAACAATTCATGGTCATCCTGAAGACGCTTCACGTCGCAGGAATGAGTGTTTCGCGGGGTGGCTATGCTAGCATACCGACCCCGCAGGCCAGTGCCCAAGGCCAGTTCTGCGGTGACGGCTTTCTTGTCGTCCAGGTCAATGTCTGTTGACCATTTCCTGCCATTTTTCTCCGGGATACAGGTTTACGCAGATGAGCAAGACTTCTCTCGATAAGAGCAAGATCAAGTTCCTTCTTCTCGAAGGCGTCCACCAATCGGCTGTCGACGTCCTCAAGGCGGCGGGCTACACCAGCATCGAATACCTGACAGGCTCCTTGCCGGAAGCCGAGCTCAAGGAAAAGATCGCTGACGCTCACTTCATCGGCATTCGTTCGCGCACCCAACTGACCGAAGATATCTTCGATCACGCGAAGAAGCTGGTGGCAGTCGGCTGTTTCTGCATCGGCACCAACCAGGTTGACCTGAGTGCTGCCCGCGAGCGCGGTATCGCCGTGTTCAACGCGCCGTACTCCAACACCCGCTCCGTTGCCGAGCTGGTACTGGCCGAAGCCATCCTGCTGCTGCGCGGCATCCCGGAGAAGAACGCTTCCTGCCACCGTGGCGGCTGGATCAAGTCCGCAGCCAACTCCTTCGAGATCCGTGGCAAGAAACTGGGCATCGTCGGCTACGGCTCGATCGGTACGCAGCTGTCGGTTCTGGCGGAAGGCTTGGGCATGCAGGTGTTCTTTTATGACACCGTGACCAAGCTGCCGCTGGGCAACGCCACTCAGGTCGGCAACCTGCACGAGCTGCTGGGCATGTCCGACATCGTCACCCTGCACGTGCCGGAAACCGCTGCGACCCAGTGGATGATCGGCGAGAAGGAAATCCGCGCCATCAAGAAGGGCGGCATCCTGATCAACGCGGCGCGCGGTACCGTGGTCGAGCTGGACGCCCTGGCGGACGCGATCAAGGACAAGCACCTGATCGGCGCAGCCATCGACGTATTCCCGGTGGAGCCACGCTCCAACGACGAAGAGTTCGAAAGCCCGCTGCGTGGCCTGGACAACGTGATCCTGACCCCGCACATCGGTGGCTCGACCGCCGAAGCGCAAGCCAACATCGGTCTGGAAGTGGCAGAAAAACTGGTCAAGTACAGCGACAACGGTACGTCCGTTTCGTCGGTGAACTTCCCGGAAGTGGCCCTGCCGGCTCACCCTGGCAAGCACCGCCTGCTGCACATCCACGAGAACATCCCGGGTGTGATGAGCGAGATCAACAAGGTCTTCGCCGAAAACGGCATCAACATCTCCGGTCAGTTCCTGCAGACCAACGAGAAAGTCGGTTACGTGGTAATCGACGTCGACGCCGAGTACTCGGAGCTGGCGCAAGAGAAGCTGCAACACGTCAACGGCACCATCCGTAGCCGTGTGCTCTTCTAAGAGCAGCTACAAGCCTCAAGTTACAAGCGGCAAGTGATGTTCGCTTTTGCTTTGACTTGAGGCTTTCAGCTTGAAGCTTGCAGCTGTAAAAAAGGGAGCCCCGAAGGGCTCCCTTTTTTTATTCGACGTTAACGGTGATTTTCTTCGAGACGATTGGCGGATCGAACGGCATGTGGCCGCTGTCGCCCAGCTCCAGTTGCAGGGTGTGCTTGCCCGGTGCCAGTTTGATCGTGGCCTCGGTCTGCGCCTTGCCGAAGTGCATGTGGTTCGCATCATTCGGAATCGGCGCGCCTGCCGCCGGCAGCTTGTCGACGTCGATCAGCAGGTGGTGGTGCCCGGTGTTTTTGGTGACATCACCGGCGGGCGCCAACGCGACATCCTTGGTACCGAACTTGACTTTGAATTCCTGGGAAACCGTGGCCCCGTCCTCGGGAGAAACGATGAACACTTCAGCGCCCTTGGGGGCCGGAGTCGCTGCACTGGCCAGCACTGAAACACCCATCAACAGGCCAGCCAAGGCTGCTCGTGACATAAACGTTTTCATTCTATTCTCCAGTTTTTCCGTAAAATCCGCGTGGTCATGACAACTTCATGACCATTCGTTGTCGAAGGCACTCGACAACCATAGCAAAGCGAGCCTGAATCAGAGCGTCGCGATAATGATTTCAAAGGAGTGACCATGCGTTTTCTGCCTGGCCTGATCTGCCTGCTACCCCTTTTGAGCCCTCTGGCTCACGCCGAACTGATTGATGACGTCAACGACCGTGGCGAGCTGCGCATAGCCCTTGAGGCTAATACACCGCCCTTCAATTACAAGGACGATAGCGACAAACTCACAGGGTTCGAGGTCGAGCTGGGACAACTGCTGGCCAACGAGCTGGACGTGCGCGCCGAATTCATCGTCACTGACGAAGCCGACCTGCTCCAGGGCGTTGAAAGCGGCAAGTACGATGTTGCGCTCAACCACATGGCACTGACACCGGAACTCAAGGATCGTTTCGATTTCAGTGAGTCTTACGGCAAGGCCGAAGCGCAGTTGCTGGCGAAGAAGGATGAGCAGCCACGGCCGATGGTGCTGGTGCAGGCATTGACGGAAGAGAAGCCAAAAGCGGCGACACCGGTCGAGTTGGCGATTCCGTTTCAGAAGGGCAATCCGGCGTTTCAGGCCAGCCTTGCGGGTGCGCTGCAGCGGATCAAGGCGGACGGGCGCCTGGCGGCGCTGACCGAGAAGTGGTTCAAGCCTTAAAAGCCCCTCACCCTAACCCTCTCCCAGAGGGAGAGGGGACTGATTGGGGGATGCTTCAGAGATACGCCGACTTGGGATCGCTATACCGAATCCGAAATCGACTGATCATGGCTTTGTCGAATCCATAATCGACTTGGGATTGCTATACCGAATCCTAAATCGACGGGGCATGGCTTTGTCGAATCCATAATCGATGAGGTCTTTCAGCTCGATGCAAGACGCCAGACCCCGCGGTCAGCCCCCTCTCCCTCAGGGAGAGGGGGCTGATTGGGGGACGCTTCAGAGATACGCCGACTTGGGATTGCAATACCGAATCCGAAATCGACTGATCATGACTTTGTCGAATCCATAATCGACTTGGGATTGCTATACCGAATCCGAAATCGACGGGGCATGGCTTTGTCGAATCCATAATCGGTAAGGTCTTTCAGGTCGATGCAAGACGCCAGACCCCGCGGTCGGCCCCCTCTCCCTCGGGGAGAGGGCTGGGGTGAGGGCAACGATTCCGGATCAGTCCAAAGCCGCCAGAGCCACCGCCGCCAGGGGCAGTTCGAGTTCACTGAAAACCTGCACGCCATGGCGCTTGAGCAACGCAGCCGTTACGCCTTCGCCTGAGACTTTCACTCCGCTGAACGTCCCGTCGTAAGTCAGCAGATTGCCGCAAGAAGGACTGTTGGCCTTGAGCACCGCCACCCGAATGCCATGCTTCTGCACCAACGCCAGCGCCTGGCGTGCTCCGTCGAGAAACTGCGCACTGACATCCTCGCCCTCGGTAGTGATTACCGCCGCGACGCCATCAAGCACTTCACCACCCTGCCCGCCCGGAATCTCCGCCGCCGCCCGTGGCGTCGGCAAACCACCGGCGACTTCCGGACACAGCGGCACTACGCGCCCTTCGGCGATCCACTGTTCAAGCAAATCAAACGGCCCGCTGGCCCCGCCGTCGTAACGCACGCGGTGGCCCAACAGGCAGCGACTGACCAGAATCTTGTCCATGTCAGAACGGCTCGTTGCCACGGCGGCGGAACCAGCCGGTCAGCGACAGGCGCTCGCGGTTCGCCGGCAACACTTCGTGGGGCACTTCGCCGGAGAGAAACACCACCAGACAACCGCCAGTTGGCTGCACGTCGTGCACGCGGTCGTCGTTCAGGTACATGCGCAGTTGCCCGCCATCCTCCGGCAGCCACGCGTCATTGAGGTAGACCACCACCGAGACCATGCGCTTGTCGTCGTCGCGAAAACGGTCGACATGCTTGCGATAAAAAGCACCCGGCGGATACAGCGCGAAATGGCATTCAAAGTCCTCAAGACCAAGAAACAAGCCTCGGTTAAGCGCCTCGCGCAGGCTCTCCATCAGATTCAGATAGCGGTCGCTAGAATCGGCCTGGCCCGGATCGATCCACTGAATGTGGTCGCCGCGAATCCCCTCGCGAATCTCTGAAAACGGCCCACGCCCGACCGCCGCCGGCGCCAGTTCACCCTCGGCTTCACGTTTACGGCACTCGGCCGCCAGCTCGCGGGTCAAACCGGCGGGCAGGAATATGTTCTGCTGCGACCAGCCATGTTCGGCCAGGTCATCGACGATGCGTAACAGCAGTGGGTGTTCAGAGGATATTTGCATGGCGCGCATAGTATGTCGGCGGCAGGAAATCCGACAGAGCCACGCAGCGGCTTGCTACGAATTCTCGACAAGTACCGGCACCGCACGGAGAATAGTCCGCTGCTGACAGGAGTCCCTATGCGCCGTTTGCTTTTTTCACTGTTGATGTTCTGCGTTTTGCCCGCCTGGGCGGACGGCCACGATCAGTTGTACAAGATCGCCGGCTGGCCAGATCAACGTGCGCACTTCAATGACGCCCTCAGTGCCGCACAGCAGCGCTATCAGAACAGCCTGCCACCCGCCGTGTTTCAGGCGCTGGTCAACAACAGCAACCAGCGCTTCGCTCCCCAGGCCATGGATCAACGCGCCGAAGCCCAGCTGCGGCAGCACCTCGCCGACCCGAAACCGGCCCTGGCCTTCTTCCAATCGCCGCTGGGCAGGAAAATCGTCGCCGCCGAACTGCTCGCGACCCGCCGCGATCAACTGGCGAAGAATGCCAAAGGCCTGCCGAAGATGCCGGCCAGTGACAATCGCCTGCTGATCATTGGCCACCTCGCCCAGGCATTGCCGGCCCGTGAAGCCGGCGCTGAAGTGAGCCTGGCGATTGCCGGTGTGGCGGCCGACAGCTTGAGTTCGATGATCCCCGGCCTGCTCGGTGGCGGCCAGGCGCAAGGTATGTTGAACGGGCAGCGCCAGCGCTTGATGGAGCAGATTGGCGCCGACATGAACAACACCCTGCTCTACGTTTATCGTGATCTGTCGGATGACGAACTGGAGCAGTTCGCGACCTTTGCCGAGTCCGCCGAGGGCAAGGCTTATTATCAGGCGGCGCTGGCAGCGATTCGGGCGGGGCTGGCGGTGGGGCAAAGCGCCTCGAGCCTCAGCCAGTAATCGTTAAAGCCTGTCAGACCGCCATCGCTGGCAAGCCAGCTCCCACAGGGATCTTTAGTGAACGCAGGATTTGTGGACACTTGAGAATCCGTGGGAGTTGGCTTGCCAGCGATGAGGTCAGTAAGGTTACTGAAGATTGCGCCCTCTGATCCGCTTGCTCAGAAACTCGAAATACTCCTCGCGCATCTCCGCCGTTTCATTGGCCAGGTGATGCCGCGCCTCCGGCAGCAGCAGGATCTGCGGTCGATCAAACTTCCACTTCAACACCTGCAGATTGTGCTGCCAGTCCACGGTCATGTCCGCCTGCCCCTGAATGATCAGTGGCCGTCGCGGGCTTTTTTTCGCGTGTTCTACACGGATGATCCAGCGCGACAGTGCGCCGACCCACGCCGTCGGCAAGCGTTTGGGCTGTAACGGATCGGCCTGCAGGAACGGCAGGAAGGCCGGGTCGTTGGAATTTTCGCTGAAGCGCCGGGTGACGCCCCGCACGAAAGGCCTCAGCAGGTAATAACTGAGCTGCGACCAGCCCCACGCGCGCGGGCGCACCAGCGGCGCCAACAGAATCAGCTGACCTTGCGCCGGGCTGCCCTCGCCATGGTTGAGCACGTGATCGACCACAATCGCCCCGCCGGTGCTTTGCCCGCACAGATGCCACGGCTGCGGCAACGCAATCGAACGCGCCTCGGCGAACAACGCCTGCAACATATCCTGGTACTCAGAGAAATCGCGAATGCTCGCCCGTGGCCCGCTCGACAGGCCGTGCCCTGGCAAGTCGCAGGCGATCACCGCGAAATCCTGATCCAGCGCCCACTCGATCACATGCCGATAGAGACCGGTGTGATCGTAGTAACCGTGCAACAGAAACAGCGTCGCCTTGACCTTCTCCGGCCACCAGCAGTGGCTGACCAGTTCATAGCCATCGACCTCGAAACGGCCCATGCCACGCCACACATCACGCTCGGGGAAGTCGGTTTTGTAAAAGCGCTGATAGGCCTTGGCCTCGTCCGACAACGGCTGCCACTCGACCAAGGGCTTGAGGCTCGCGCGTAAATGATCGGGATCGAAAGTGTCAGGCATGCAGTCATTCCAAAGCGGTAAACAGACTTTATCGGCCTGCGATATTCATCTGTAGTGGCAGACATGGCAAGCTAGCCGACCTTTCGAGGATCGAAAACCATGCGCCCGCCCTACCGCACCGCACTGTTTGCCAGCCTGCTCGCCTTGGTCTGCGCCGGCGTGCTGTGGGCGGCGTACGACTGGTTTCAGGGGCGTTATCTGCGCGCGTTCAGCGAACACACGGCGGTATTTTCCGGCGACCCGTTGCGCCTGCCGGATGAACTGGCCGGCCCGGGGCCGATTCGCCTGGTGCATTTCTGGGACCCGGCCTGCCCGTGCAACGTCGGCAATCAGCAACACCTGACCGAGATGGTCGAGCACTTCGGCAGCAAAGGCGTCGAGTTCTTTGCCGTGCAGAAGGCCGGCAGCCACGGCCAGTTACCCGCCACCCTCGGCAGCCTGAAAACCATCACCGTTTTACCCGGCTCCGAGCAGATCCCCGCCAGTCCGGCGGTAGCGATCTGGGACCGCAACGGCAAACTGGCGTACTTCGGTCCCTACAGCGAAGGCCTGACCTGCAACTCCAGCAACAGTTTTATTGAACCGATCCTCAATGCCCTGACGCAAGATCGCCAGGTCAACGCCACGCACACCCTGGCGGTCGGTTGTTATTGCCCGTGGCCGGTGGTGACGCAGTAAGGCATTCCGGACTTTTCGAGGACAGCGATGCACGGCACGGAAGGTCTGTGCTAATTGTTTGCAGCCCGACGGGCGGCAATCCCGCATGCACAAGGAGTCACCATGAAACGCGTGTTCACCGTTCTTGCCTTGCTCATCTTAGTGTTGCTCGCCGGCGCCGGCTGGTACGTCTACAGCAAACTACCCACACGTCAGGGCCAGGTGGAGTTGCGCAACCTGCAAGGTTCGGTGACCGTGCGTTACGACGAGCGCGGCGTGCCGCACATTCGTGCCGAGAACGAAACCGACCTCTATCGCGCCCTCGGCTACGTACATGCCCAGGACCGCCTGTTCCAGATGGAAGCCATGCGCCGCCTCGCCCGCGGCGAGCTGGCCGAAGTGCTCGGGCCGAAGCTGCTCGACACCGACAAACTGTTCCGCAGCCTGCGCATCCGCGAACGCGCCGCCAGTTATGTCGCCAGTCTCGATAAGCAGTCACCGGCGTGGAAGGCCCTGCAAGCCTATCTGGACGGCATCAACCAATATCAGGACAGCCACGCCGCGCCGGTGGAGTTCGACGTGCTGGGCATCCCCAAGCGGCCGTTCACGGCTGAGGACAGCATCAGCGTCGCCGGTTACATGGCCTACAGCTTTGCTGCCGCGTTTCGCACCGAACCGCTGCTGACCTACGTGCGCGACCAACTCGGCGCCGATTACCTGAATGTCTTCGACCTCGACTGGCAGCCCAAAGGCGTGCTGGCCAAGGGGCACGCGAAAGCCACCCCGGGCCTTGCGGCAGCTGACTGGAAAGACCTCAACGCCCTCGCCCGCCTCAGCGAGCAGGCCTTGCTCGACAATGGCCTGCCTCAGTTCGAAGGCAGCAACGCCTGGGTGATCGCCGGCAGCCGCAGCCAGAGCGGCAAACCGCTGCTGGCCGGCGACCCGCACATCCGTTTTTCGGTGCCGTCGGTGTGGTACGAGGCACAGTTGTCGGCGCCGGGCTTCGAGTTGTACGGCCATCATCAGGCGCTGGTGCCGTTTGCATTTCTGGGGCACAACCTGGATTTCGGCTGGAGCCTG